>CAJYBQ010000013.1 GCA_913064755.1 uncultured Alphaproteobacteria bacterium | reverse complement strand
CGCCGGTGCCCAGGCCCCGCTGCACCGCCGCGACGATGCCTTCGCGGCTGCCGATCTGCGCCGACCATTTGAGGTGCAGCCCGCCGAGGCGTGCGGCATGTTCCAGGCAGGACCGTACCGCCGACCCGCTCTCGCGGCAGATCAGCGGCTCCTGCGCCAGTTCGTTCAAGGTGATCGCATGGCGTCCGGTCCAGCCGTGCTGTTTCGGCAGCAGGACAACCAGGCGCCGCTTTCTGAACTTCAGGCACTGATACGTTTCGTCGTAGTTCATGCCCGACATGATCGCGACGTCGATGTCGTGGGACTGGAGCTGGTTCTTCAGGCTGTCGGAGTTCGAGAAGATGACGCTGACGTCTATGCCCGGATAGCTCTCGCGCATGGTCGCCGTCAGGTCGATGGCGTCGAACGGTCCATAGGTGCCGATCTTGAGCCGCCCGTTGCGCAACTCACGCGCGCCGGAGAGAAACTCCCGGCACTCCCGCTGCATCCCCTGCCATTCGTCGACCATCCGGAAGAGGGTGCTGCCGGTCTCGGTCAGTCGCGCGCCGGATGCCGAGCGGAGAAACAGCTCGACGCCATAGGTCTTTTCCAGTTCGCGCACCTGCGTGGTGATCGTCGGCTGACCGACGTTCAACTGCCGTGCAGCGCCCGTGAAGCTGCCAGCCTGCCCAACGGCGTGAAATGCCCGTGCCTGTGTCGGTGTCATAGCCTCACCCTATCGAGAATATAGAGTATTCGGATTTGCCAAGTGATGTTTTCGGGCGAATTCTGCGATCGCCGCGGGCCGCCAATCATGGCCGACACACACAGCAGCAAGACCTGTGCCTATTGGAGGCGGAGACTGCAGAAGCCATGCAAGCAATTGTAATAAATGACTGATCATGCGCCGGAGCAGAGCGCATCCTGGTCCGCGAGGATTGGCGGTCTGCCTTCGGATTGCGCAGTTTCTGGCCAAATCATGTGCGTGACCAAAAAACAGCCAGATCGCGCCGACCCGTCCGACAGGCCCGGCGCACGCTTGAACCCAGGAGCTCAAAGATGCCCACACCTCTGTCCACCGAACAGGTCGAACACTATGCGTCCCAGGGGTTCGTCACCGTCCCCGGACTGTTTGCCCAGGACGAGATCGACCTCGTTCTCGAGGCCGCGCTTGCCGATGAGAAGCTGACCAGGGCGGCCTATTCCCGTACCGACCGCGAAGGCAACGAGACGCGCATGACGGTCTGGGATGAACTGGGCGACGACATATACAGCATCGCCATGCGCAGCCGCCGTGTGGCCGACGCGGTCGAGCAGCTGATCGGGGAGCCGATATGCCACTACAACTCAAAGCTGAACGCCAAGGAGCCGAAGGTCGGCGGCAGCTGGGAGTGGCACCAGGACTACGGTTATGCCTATGGCTACGGGGTGCTGGCCCCGAAGATGGCGACCTGTTTCATCTCCCTTGATCCATCGAACCGCGAGAACGGCTGCATCGAGATGATGGCCGGGTCGCACCTGCTCGGGCGTATCGATCATGATTTCGTCGGCAAGCAGTACTGCGCCGACCAGGCTCGCGTTTCAGTGGCCGAGGAACGCCTTTCGGTGGTGCCCTGCGAACTGAATGCGGGCGACGCCGTGTTCTTTCACTGCAACACCCTGCATCGATCGAGCGCCAACCGTTCCGACCGTCGGCGCTGGGCCCTGATCACCGTCTTCAATGCCCTGTCGAACCTGCCCTTCAAGGAGGGGCCGCATTCCGGCCTGCACCCGGTCGACAAGGTCGGTGATGACGTCCTGCGCACCTGCAGGGGTCGTCTGAGCGCGACCGACAAGGTGTTTCAGGGGCAGGCCTACAATCCCGCCGCCTGACCCCCGGCGCTTCACCAATCCATCCGACTGCATCGGGCGTGGCAATGCCAAGGGGGCTTGCCGCGCCCGATCCGTTTCTGGCGTGCCCGCCTTCGCGGCTGTGCATAGGCGAACTCTATGACCCGATATGAAATATGAATTTGTGCAGTGCGGCATGGCGACGGAGCATTTGGCTGCAGGAGACCTGATCGGGTCCGTCAGCAGGAGGCACGAAAATGACTGCATCCGCCACCACGTCAATGGCGCCGGCGACCTTGAACGCGCAGCTTTCCGGAGGCGCGCAGGTCACGCCGATGGACGGGCCGCTGGGATGCACCATCAGCGGTGTTGACCTTTCGGTCATGCCCGATGCCGACATGGCGCGGGTCATCCGGGAGGCATTCCTGGCGTACAAGCTGATCGTCTTTCCGGACCAGGAACTGGACGAGGCGGCGCTGGTCCGCGTGAGCGACCTGTTCGGTGAACCCGTCGTGCATCATGTCGGCGAATACCTGGACCCGGAATTCCCGCAGATCATGCGGTTGTCGAACAACGTCGTGGACGGGAAGCCTCTGGGGGCACCGAACAACGGCATCTACTGGCACTCCGATCAGATATTCCGCGAACGGCCGATGCTGGCAACGCTGCTCTACGGCGTCAGAACACCGGCGAAGAGCGGCGGGGACACGCTGTTCTCGGACATGTATGCCGCCTTCGAGGCGCTGCCCGTCGCAATGCAGACGAGGCTGCTGTCGCTGAAGGCCGTGCACAGTTTCGTGGCCAGCTACGAGCGCAATTACATCCGGGCACGCACTCTCAGTGCCCAGGAAAAGGCCGACAATCCGGATGTCATTCATCCCGTCGTGCGCACGCATCCGGAAACGGGGCGCAAATCACTGTTCGTGGACCCGGATTCCGTGACCGAGATCCTGGGTGTGAGCGCCGACGAGAGCGCGGAACTGCTGGCCTTTCTTTTCGCCCATATCGAGGACGAACGCTTTGTCTACCGGCACGTCTGGCAGCAGGGCGACCTGGCTGTCTGGGACAACCGGTGCCTGATGCACAGCGCCACCAGCTACGACGAGAACAGCGAAGTCCGCCTGATGTTCAGGACACAGACGCAGGGGGATCGACCGGTCTGATGAGACATGATCCCCGGACACACACATTTTCGTCGGATTTCTTCATGGGTGGCGCGCCGCGTCGGCTGGAAGATGCGCGGTTCCTGCGCGGGCAAGGTGTCTATCTCGAAGATATTGATCATTCCGGAGCGCTTGTTGCACTGGTGATCCGCTCGGACTGTCCGCATGGTCGGATCACGCGCTTCGATACCGAGGTTGCCCGACAGATGGATGGCGTCGTGGCCGTGCTGACCGGCGAAGATGCCATCGCGGACGGGCTTGGCACCATCCCGCCCAACAACGTGCCGACGCTGAAGGGTGAGCCGCTCGAGGTGGACGGGCCGGAGGTTCGCATTCTGCCGGACGGGGTTGTCCGCTACGTCGGAGAGGCGATCGGCCTGGTCGTGGCGCGGGACCTGCGAACTGCCGAAGCCGCACGTGATCTCGTGGAGGTCGACTACGAACCGCTGCCTTTTGCGCTTTCGCCGAACGACGCGGCTGCCGAAGCCGGGTACAGCCTGCACCACGGTGACGCGGATGCAACGGATCGCGCATTCGACACCGCGGCGCACCGGGTCGCGATCCGCCTGGTCAATCAGCGCGTTGCCGCCGCGCCCATGGAGACGCGCAGTGCCATCGCGTGCCCGTCAGCCGCTGGATATACGCTGACGACGGGGACGCAGGCACCGCATCTGACGCGCAATGTCCTGGCACGTGACATGTTCGGCATTCCGCTGGACGACCTCCGGCTGATCACGCCCGACACGGGTGGTGGTTTCGGCACCAAGGCACCGATCTACCGCGAGCAGGCGCTGGTGCTCTGGGCGGCCCGCCGCCTCGACGCCCCGGTCAAGTGGGTCGCGGACCGCAACGAGGGGTTCCAGTCTGACGCCGCAGGGCGGGACATGGTCTGGAATCTCGAACTCGCGCTGGACGAGGACGGGCATTTCCTTGGTCTGCGTGCCGACGTCAAGGCCAACCTGGGTGCCTACCAGTCCCTGTTCGGGGCGGTTCCGGCGAATGTCGGACTGGCGGCGCTTGGCGGCGTCTACCGTATCCCGACCGTCGATATCCGGTCCGCTGGCTATTTCACGCATACCACGCCCGTTGATGCCTATCGCGGTGCCGGGCGACCGGAAGCGATCTATGCGCTGGAATGCCTGATCGGCAAGGCCGCGCGCCATCTGGGCATTTCCGGGTTCGATCTTCGTCGCCGGAACGTGATCCCGACGGACGCCATCCCGTATCGCACGGTGATGGGTGCGACATACGATTCGGGTGATTTCCCGACCGTGCTCGCCGCATCCGAACGGACATCCGATTTCGCAGGCTTTCCGTCGCGCAGGTCGGTCAGCAATGCGCAGGGACTTCTGCGGGGCTTTGGCGCTGCCGCCTATGTCGAACGCGCGGCGGGCGGCGCGGAAGAAGGCGCCCGCATCGAACTCGACGATGATGGCGGCGCTGACGTGATGGTGGGCAGCATGACCGCAGGGCAGGGGCACGCGACCGCCCATGTCCAGCTGGTGTCGGAGCGCCTGGCGCTGGACCCGGACAGGATCAGGTTTCACCAGGGCGACACGGATCGGGTCTCGCGCGGTGTCGGCACGTTCGGGTCGCGCTCGCTTGCGGTCGGCGGGTCGGCGCTGCACCGGGCGGTCGACACGCTGGTCGAGAAGCTGGCGCCGGTCGCGGCTGCCGTTCTGGAATGCGCCGAGGCCGATATCAGCTTCGCGAAGGGCGCGTTCTCGATCACGGGCACGGATCGTCGGGTCTTTGCAACCGAGCTTGCGCGACTGGCCCATGCCGACCGGCTGCCCGGCGGCATTGCCTGCGACCCTTCCTCCGACGGTGCCTTCCAGCCGGCCGAACCGACCTATCCCAATGGCATGCACACCGCCGAAGTGGAGGTCGATCCGGAAACCGGCGTGGTTCGGCTGGTGCGGTACACGGCCGTCGATGATTTCGGTAACGAGATCAACCCGATGCTGGTCGACGGGCAGGTACATGGCGGCGTGGGCCAGGGGGCCGGCCAGGCGCTGATGGAACAGGTGGTGCACGACCCCGACAGCGGACAACTGATCACGGGCAGCTTCCTGGATTACGCGATGCCGCGGGCCACCGATTTTCCGGACATGACGCTTTCGCGGGCACCAACACCCTGCCTGAACAATCCGCTGGGGCTGAAGGGATGCGGCGAAGCCGGAGCCATCTGCGCCCCGCCCGCGATCATGATCGCGATCATGGATGCGCTCGCCCCCCTGGGTGTCGCCCACGTCGACATGCCCGCGACGCCGTTCAATGTCTGGCGCGCCATCCAGGCTGCGGGAAAGGCCGACAAATGATCACGCTTCAGCATGCAACCGGCGATGAACCGGTCGTCCCCGTCATCGATTTCGCACCCTTTCGCGAAGGTGACGCACCCGCCCGCCAGCGGACGGCGGACGAGATCGACAGCGCCTGCCGCTCCATCGGTTTCCTGGTCATCGGCGGCCACGGCATCCCGCAGGACCTCGTCGAACGCGCATTCGAGGTCTCGCGTGATTTCTTTGCCCAGTCCGAAGCGGTCAAGACGCGGGCCGCGCCCCCGGACAAGACGATCCCGCGTGGCTACCAGGCTTTCGCGTCGAAGCGGCTGGCGGCAACGCTGGGCATTGAGACCCCGCCGGACCTGCGCGAGCAGTTCTTCATGGGACCGCCGGAGGATCACGGCGAACTCGTGACAGCGTTCCCGGATGCGGCACGGTTCTACGCGCCGAACATCTGGCCGGACACGCCGGACGACTTTCGTGAAACCATGACAGATCTCTACAGGGCGTTCGAACGGCTGGGTGGCCAGTTGATGACAGCCTTCGCCCTGGGGCTGGGCCTGCCGGAAGACTATTTCGCCAGCCGCATCGACCGCCACTTCAGCACCGGTACCACCAACCTTTACCCGGCCCTGAGCACGGCGCCGGAAGAGGGGCAGTTGCGGACCGGCATGCACACGGATTTCGGCAGCCTGACCTTGCTGCTGCGTTCGGAAACCGCCGGTGGATTGCAGGTTCAGGGCGATGACGGGGACTGGCATGACGTGCCGGATGTTCCAGGCACGCTGGTCGTCAACATCGGCGACATGATGGCCCGCTGGACCAACGATGAATGGCGTTCGACCCTGCATCGCGTCGCCAACCCGCCCACCGTCGACGGTACGCAGCCCGCCCGCCAGTCCATGGCCTATTTCCTTCACCCGAACTACGACAGCATGGTGGAGGCGCTGCCCGGTTGCGTCTCGGCAAGCCGTCCTGCCGCCTATCCGCCGATCATGGCCGGCGAGCACATGCGCGAAAAACTGGTGAAGCGCGTTGTCTGAGGCGCGCACCATATCACGCGATGCCACGATGGCGTCGGCCGGCCTGACACGGCAACTGGCCGAATGGTGCGCCGGCAGCCGCCCGGATGATCTGCCTCATGCGGTGCTGGCGGACACGAACCTCCGGCTGCCGGATACGCGGGGTCTGATCCTCGGGGCAGCAGACACTCCCATCGGTCGCGCCGTGCGCACCGCGGCGCTGGAAATGGGGTCCGGGTCGGACGCCTTCTCCCTGGGGACCGGCGACAGTCTGCCAGCAGGCCTTGCCGCCCTGATCGACGGCACGCTGGCCCATGCGGCCGATTTCGACGACACGCATGATCTTTCCGTCGTGCACCCCAGCGCGGCAATCGTGCCCATGGCATTGGCGCTGGGGCAGGCGAAACAGCTTACGGGGCTGCAGGTCCTGCACGCGATCGCGATCGGCAACGAGATCAATTGCCGGATCGGATCGGGGGCGCCCGGCGGGTTTCACGATCACGGGTTCCACCCGACCAGCGTGGTCGGCACGCTCGCCGTCGCCATCACGGCAACGATCCTGACCGGGGGAACGGCCGCACAGGCGGTTCACGCGGCGGGCATCGCCGGCAGCCAGGCGGCAGGGGTGATGGAAGCCTTTGCCGACGGTACCTGGTCCAAGACCCTGCATCCGGGCTGGGCCTGTCACGCAGGCATGGCGGCAGCGGGGCTGGCGAAAGCCGGGTTCACCGGCCCGGCCTCCATCCTGGAAGGCCGCTTCGGACTCTATCGTTCCCATGTTCAGGACCCGGACTATCCGTTCGACCTCGATGCCGTGACCGATGGGCTGGGGACACGCTGGACGATGCTGGACTGCTCCTTCAAGCCCTACCCCTGCGCCCACGCGATCCATCCGTTTGTCGACGCCGCGCTTGCGATCCACGACAAGATCGGCGCGGGCACCGATCGCATCACGGCGATCCGGGCACTTGTCGGGACCACGTATCAGCCGCTGATCTGCGAACCCGTCGATGTGAAGCGCGCGCCGCTGACGCCGACACATGCGCGTGCCAGCCTGCCCTACGCCGTCTGTGTCGCGCTTCATCGCGGTGCGCTGGGGCCGTCCGATTACGCGGAAGACGTGATTGGCGACAGCACCGTCAGGTCGCTGGCCGACCGGTTCACCTATGCCACCGACGAGATCAAGGTCCCCGCCGGTTTTCGCGGCGTGCTGGAAGTGACGATGGCTGACGGCGTCGTCCATCGCCATGTGGAGCCGGTCAATCGCGGCAGCCGGACCAATCCGATGCCCGCGGCGGAGATGATCGGCAAGTTCCGCCTCGGCGCGGCCCGGCATGACCGGGGGGCGCAGAACGCCATCATCGAAGCGATTGAAACCCTGGAGAACGCCGACTCCCTGACCTGGCTGGTGCGCGCATGTCTCTAGATCTCGATCGCGATTTCATCGGTTACGGACCGACGCCACCCGATCCCCGGTGGCCCGGCGGCGCGCGTCTCGCCATCAACTTCGTGCTGAACTACGAAGAAGGCTCCGAACCCAGCCACCCCGATGGCGACGGGGTGTCCGATTCAGGCCTGACCGAACTGGGCACGGCCGCCTCCGGTGTGACCGGTCGCGACCTGGCCGCCGAATCGATGTTCGAATACGGTGCGCGCGTCGGGGTCTGGCGCCTTCTCAGGCTCTTCCGGGAGCGGGCCATGCCGCTGACCGTCTTCGCCTGCGCACAGGCCCTGGATCGGAACCCGGCGGTGGTCGATGCCATCGTGGATGGCGGCTACGACATCTGTGCGCACGGGCTGCGCTGGATCAAGCACACCGATCTGGAGGAGGCCGAGGAGCGCCGCCAGATCGCGGAGGCCTTTGCAACGATCAGGACACTCACGGGGGAGGCCCCCGGCGGCTGGTACTGCCGTTATGCACCCGGCCTGAACACGCGGCGGCTGGTCGTCGAACATGGTGGATTTACCTACGACAGCGACTCCTATGCCGATGAATTGCCCTTCTGGAGACAGGTCCAGGGCGCGTCGCACCTGGTCGTGCCCTATTCACTGACCACCAACGACACCAAGTTCGTCCGTGGCGGCATGTCCGTCGGCGAACAGTTCACGACGTTCCTGCGCGACAGTGTCGAGATGCTGGTCGATGAAGGTGCCACGCATCCGAAGATGATGTCCGTCGGGCTTCATGCACGTGTCATCGGTCATCCCGCGCGCGCCCGTGCATTGGCGGCCTTTCTCGACGAGCTGGCGGTCCGCGACGATGTGTGGATCGCCCGCCGCATCGACATTGCACGGCACTGGATGGCGGAACATCCTGCGCCCTCCGGCACGGGAGGCGGCGCATGAGGCTGGTCACCTTCCTGCCGGACATGCAGCCGGAACTGAGGTCGGCGTTCGCCGCCGCCCCCGAGATCGATCTTGTGCTGACCGGCGACGAGGACGCCTTCGCGCGTGCGCTGCCCGGCGCGACTGCCGTGGCGCTCGACAGCGGTTCCTACAACGGACGGCTCGCCGAGAGCCTCTCGCGATCGCCGGGTCTGGGCTGGGTGCAGGCCGGATCGACCGGCTATGACCGGCTGCTGCATTTCGGCATCCCCGAGGGCGTGCGGATTTCCACCGCCGGCGCGCTCTGGGCCGGGACGGTCGCGGAACATGCACTCGCCCTGGTCCTGGGGCTGCTGCGCAGGCTGCCGCTGGCCGAGGCCCAGAAAGCCGATGGTCATTGGGATCGCGAGAACATCCGTGAAACCGTGGGCGTTCTCGAGGGCGCATGCGTCGCTATCATCGGCATGGGTGCCATCGGGCAGGCCATCGCCACCAGGATCGCGGCATTCGGCGCAGAGATCATTGCCGTGGTCCGGGACCCGGAATCCGTTGCGCCCGCCGTGCGCGGGCAGGTCCGTGCAGTCACGGACATGAAGGGTCTTCTGCGGCAACTCGACGGGGTGGATGTTGTCGTGCCCGCCGTGCCGTTCACCGCGGAGAACGAGAATCTGATCGACGCGGCGTTTCTGGGCCGGATGAAGCCGGGGGCGCTGCTGATCAACATCTCTCGTGGCGGGGTCGTCGACGAGGCTGCCCTGATCGATGCGCTGTCACGCAAGCACCTCGGCGGGGCCGGGCTGGATGTCTTCGAGACCGAGCCGCTGCCTTCCGACAGCCGACTCTGGTCCTTCGACAACGTCATCCTGACACCGCATGTCGGTGGCTTCGGCGACCCCCGCCGACTGTCGACACTGGCACGTCTTGTCCTCGAGAACGCGAAACGCTTCGCCGGCGGTGAACCGCTGGTGAACGAGATCGAACGCCCTTCCAGAGAAAGCAATTCCGACATGCTGACGGAGACACGCTCATGACCGTTCGCTGGGATCTGTTGCTGATTCCCTCCTTCCTGTTCACCTTCATACTGCTGGCCGTATCCCAGTTCATGTTCCTGGAAGGCAGTTTCTACAAGGACCTGGGACTGGGCAGGACGGGTGATTCCCTTGACCTCGTGAACTACATCCGGGTCTTCACGGACGGGTTCTATCTCACCACCCTTTGGATCACGATCAAGGTCTCGGCCCTGGCCACCATCTGCACGTTGCTGTTCAGTTTCCCGGTGGCCTATGTGATCGCCCGGATCCGGTCGAGCTGGGGCATGATCCTGCTCTCGGGGATCGTGGTCTCTACCTTCATCACCATCGTGATCAAGGTCTTCGGCATCATCATCATCTTCTCGGCGGACGGCTGGCTGAACCGGTTCCTGATGTCCACGGGGATCACGACCGAGCCCTATTCGATCATCGGCACCCAGGAAGGCGTCGTGATCGGGCTGATGTATTTCACGCTCGGGTTCGGCGTGCTGACGCTCTACAGCGTGGTGCAGACCATTCCGACATCGCTGGAGGAAGCCGCCGAGATCCACGGCGCCAGTCGCCCCCGGATGTTCATGCGCGTGATCCTGCCGCTGGCCATGCCGGGCCTGGTGGCGGGTGGCCTGATGGTCTTCAACATGTGCATGGGGGCTTTCACGTCGGCGGCCCTGCTGGGCGGGGGCAAGGTCTTCACCCTGCCGGTCCTGATCCAGCGCACCATCATGATGGAAGTGAAGTATTCGATGGCTGGCACGCTCGCCGCCGTGCTGCTGGTCGCGGTGATCCTGATCAACGTGCTCTCGATTCTTCTGATACGTCGAATGCGCACCGCGCGGGGGGTGCTGGCATGAGCGCCCGTCAGGATGGCATGGTCGTCGCCGACGTGGTCGGCGTGACCCCGGATACCCGGGCGGAGGCAGCGGGCAAGGCGATGCGCTGGCGCAGCCGCCAGGCCGTCAACTTCTGGCTCAAGTGGGTCATGGTGTTCCTGGCCTATGTCTTCCTGCATGCCCCGCTGATCGTGGTCATGGGTGCCTCGTTCAACGGCGGTGGCGAGTATGCGGCCATCGAGTTTCCGCCTGCTTCGCCGTCGATCGAATGGTATTTCGAGATCCCGATGCAGCAGTTCGAGGCACTGGGCCTGAGCTTCGCGCTCGCCAGCCTCGCCGCCTTCTCGGCGGTGGTCATCGGCGTTCCGGCCGCGCTGGGCCTGGTGCGATCCAATCTGCCGGGCAAGACGCTGATCGGTATCGTCTTCCGCTCGCCGCTGCAGATTCCCGCCGTGGTCAGCGGCATCGCCTTCCTGCAGATGTACTACCTGATCGGCGACGTCACCGGGTTCTTCGCCCAGGGCAGTTTCATCGGCCTCGCCATCGGCCACATCTTCATCGCCATCCCCTACGTCGTGGGCACCGTCGTCGCCGTTCTGCAGCGTTTCGATCATCGCCTCGAAGAAGCCGCGCTGAGCCTCGGCGCCAGTCGCTGGCGCACCTTCAGGCGTGTGACGCTGCCCGTCATCATGCCCGGCGTCTACGCCGGCGCGCTCTACGCCTTCATGGTGTCGTTCGGCGATGTGCCGCTGTCGATCTTCCTGACCGCGCCCGGCTACGTGACCTATCCGGTCGAACTGTTCTCGGCGCTGGAGAACGATTTCGATCCGTCGATCCTGGCCTCCGGCACGCTCGTCATCCTGTTCTGCCTGCTGGTGATGATCGTGGTGCAGCGGGTCGTCGGGCTGGACGCACTTCTGAAAATCGGCGGCACAGGAAAGGGACGCTAGATCCCCCATGTCGAAACCGGGAGGCCCCGTCCCGAAAGGGACAGCAAAACAGGAGACTGGAAAATGTCGAGTTCGATGAAATGGAAAGGCCTCGCAGCGCTGTCTGCGCTGGCGATCTCCACCAGCCTGAGTCCCGCGGCGTTGGCGGACGGCAAGTTCGATGGCGTGACATTGCGCATCGCCACGTGGGGCGGGTCCAACAAGGCCGCGATCGAGGAGTCCATCGTGCCCAGGTTCGAGGCGCTGGGCGGCAAGATCGAATTCGTCACCGGCAGCCCGCAGGCCAACTTTGCCAAGCTGATCGCCGCGCGCGGCCGTGCGCCGTTCGACGTGATGGAAATCCTGGATGCGCAACTGCCGGACTTCGCCCAGACCGACTATCTCGCCAAGATCGATCTCTCGAAGGTGCCGAACACCAAGTACCTTGAACCGTGGTCGTACAACGAGATGGGCATGGCCTCCTGGCTGACGCAGGAGACCATCTGCTACAACACCGAGAAGTTCGCCGAGCTCGGTATCCCGGCACCGAAGACCTATCGTGACCTGGCGATCCCGGAGCTGAAAGGTCGGCTGTCGATTCCGGACATCACCTCGGGGGGTGGCCTCGCCAATTTCGCGGCGATCAGCATCGCGGCGGGCGGTGACCTGCAGAACGTCAAGCCCGGCATCGACCTGATCCGGGACATGAACGTGCTGAAGTTCTGGTCGCGCGGCGGTGAGACCGTGACCCAGTTCCAGACCGGCGACATCTATGCCGCCGTGGTCCATGCGGGCTGGTGCGTGCGCGCCAAGAATGCCGGAAACCCGGTGCAGACGGTTCATCCCGTCATCAAGGACGGCATCGTCGGCGTGCAGAAGTACGGACGCCTCGGCATCATGAAGTCGTCCAGCAACTACGAAGCGGCGCTCTGGTACGTGAACGAGTTCGTCGGCGTCGAGAACCAGTTCACCCTGTCGACGCAGACGGGCGTGTTTCCGACCAACAGGGAAGTCGTCGCCAGGCTGGGTGCCGATCCCGTGCTCAAGCAGATGCTGGAACTCGATCCCGAGATGCTCGGCAAGCAGCTCCGCATCGACTACTCCGAAGTCAACATCAGCGACTGGGTCGACCAATGGACCCGGGCAATCGTGACGAATTGACGGCCTGCGCTGCGGCGGCGGCCCTGTCACCGCTGCAGTGCTTCCCGAGACCCCGAAAATCAGAGGGACGCGAAAAATGACCAAGAGAAACATCATCAACCTGGCCGGCGGGCTCGTGATTGCCGGTATCGTCGGCGCGGTGGCGCTGCCTGCCGCGGCAGACGGCAAGTTCGACGGCGTAACCCTGCGTGTGGCCACCTTTGGCGGCTCGTGGAAGGAAAGCCTCGATGCCACCATCACGCCCAAGTTCGAGGCTCTGGGCGGCAAGATCGAATATGTGACCGGCAGCCCCCAGGCGAACCTCGCCAAGCTGATTGCCGGACGCGGACGCGCACCGTTCGACGTCATGGAAATCCTGGACGCGCAGGTGCCTGATTTCGCCGCAACGGACTTCCTGGCAACGATCGACCTGTCGAAGGTGCCAAACACCCGTTACCTGGCCGACTTCCAGTACAACGACAAGATGGTGGCATCCTGGAACACGCAGGAAACCATCTGCTACGACAAGGACAAGTTCGCGGAACTCGGCATCGCCGCGCCTGCCACCTACAAGGACCTGGCCATACCGGCGCTGGAAGGCCGCATCTCGATCCCCGACATCACGTCCGGTGGCGGCCTGGCCAATTTCGGCGGCTTTGCCTATGCCGCCGGTGGTGACGAGGTGAACGTCGAACCCGGCATCGAACTGATCAAGAGCCTGAAGGCCCTGAAGTTCTGGTCGCGCGGCGGTGAGACGATCACCCAGTTCGGCAGCGGCGACATCTACGCCGCCGTGGTTCATGCCGGCTGGTGCGTGCGCGCCAAGAACGCCGGATACCCGGTTACCAGCGTGCACCCCGTGATCAATGACGAGATCAAGGGCGTGGCCAAGGAAGGCTGGCTGGGCGTCATGGAATCCAGCGAGAACAAGGAAGCCGCCGTCTGGTTCGTCAACGAATACATCGGTTCGGACTTCCAGTACCGCGCCGCGACCAAGAACGGTGTCATGCCCGTCAACCAGGAAGTGATCGCCAGGCTGGGCGAGGACCCGCTGCTGGCTGAAATGCTGGAGCTGGACCCCGCGATGATCGCGAAGGCGCTCCGCGTCGACTACGGCAAGGTCGATACCAGCAACTGGATCGATCAGTGGAACCGCATGGTCTCCAGTCAGTAACGGACCGCCTTCCAGGTCCTTTCACTCACCCTCTCGAACATCAGGAGCAGTACGGCAGATGTCCAAGGTCACCTTTCGCAAGGCCGTCAAGCGCTACGGCAACTTCACGGCGCTGCAGCCTCTGGATCTCGATATTCGGGAGGGCGAGTTCCTGACGCTTCTCGGTCCATCCGGTTGCGGCAAGACCACCACCCTTCGTCTTGTTGCGGGCTTCATCCAGCCAACCGAGGGATCGGTCTATATCGGCGACGAGGATGTTACGGGGAAGCCGCCCCAGAAACGCGGGATCGGCATGGTCTTCCAGGACTATGCCCTGTTCCCGCACATGACCATCGAGGAGAACATCGGTTTCGCGCTGAAGGAACGCGGCGCTTCGGCAGGCGAGATCAGGACGCGTGTGTGGGACCTGCTTCAACTGGTCGAACTGCCCGGCGTGAAGGACCGCTATCCATCGGAACTCAGTGGCGGGCAGCAGCAGCGCGTTGCCGTCGCCCGCGCGGTGGCACATACGCCCCGCGTGCTGTTGATGGACGAGCCGCTGGGCGCGCTGGACCTGAAGCTCAGGGAATCGATGCAGATCGAGCTGCGCAACATCCAGAAGAGCCTGGGTATCACGACGATCTATGTCACCCATGACCAGGTCGAGGCGATGAACATGTCCGACCGGATCGCGGTCATGAACGAGGGTGTGCTGGAGCAGATCGGTTCGGCGAAGGAGCTCTACGATACGCCCAGGACCAAGTTCGTTGCCGACTTCATCGGATCGATCAACCTGATCCCGGTTTCCGGGGCCGAGCAGCGGTCCGATCACGTGGCGACGGGCTTCAACGGCAGCGAGATCAAGGTGGTGATGCCGGCGGAGCGTCCGGTTCCGACGGGCGGTGCGGTGCTTGGCATCCGCCCCGAACAACTGACGATCGTGCCGAAGAACACCGCGCTGAACGGAACGAACCGTCTGGACGGACAGATCATCATGACCCGGTTCGTCGGGAACGTGATCAAGATCGAGGTCGACATCGGCATGGATCAGACCGTGATCGTCGATACCCATCCCAGCGTGACGGCCGGGCTGGTCGCCGGGGCCGAGGTCGGTGTCGTCTGGCAGCCGGAGACCGGCTTCTTGCTGGAGGATTGACACGGTGCAGAAAAGCGCAATGAAAACCGAAGGAAATGCCCGTTTCACGGCCGCCGAATGGCGGGAGCGACGTCATCTGGCGATGGCCTATCGCATGATCCAGCGCGCGGGTTTCGATGATCTGACCTACAATCACCTGTCTGTCCGGATACCGGATCGGCCGGATCATTTCCTGATCAAGCGGGATGACGAACTCTTCGAGCAGGTCAGCGCGTCAAGCCTGCTCAGTTCCGGCTTTCACGCTGACGACCCGGCCTCGCCAGCGGGGCGGGTCAGCCCCGGCGGGCTGGTCATTCACGGCGGCATCCTGGAGGCCCGGCCCGATGTGAACGCGGTGTTTCACACGCACAGTCCTGCCAACATGGCGGTCGGGGCGCAGAAATACGGCCTGCTGCCCCTCTGTCAGCACGCGATGATCTTTCACGACAATCTGAGTTACCACGACTTTCACGGCTTCGAGTTCGAACCGCGCATGCGTGAACTGCTGGTGCGCGACCTGGGCGACAAGGACGTCATGATCCTGCGCAATCACGGCGTGCTGGTCACCGGTCGCACGGTTGCCGAAGCCTTCTTCCGGCATCACTACCTGGAGATGGCCTGCCGCGCGCAGGTGGCTGCCATGAGCATCGGCGGCGTCGACCGCCTGGTCTGGCCCGACGAGAAGATCATCGCCCATGCGTCCGGGCAGATGGCGGCCCGGGGCATTGTCGATGAGAACGGACGCGACTGGACGGCCCTGACGCGGCTTGCCGGCGACGTCTGCCCGGACTACGCGGCGTGAAGATGTATCGGCGGGCGCTGCAGGTGATACGCGGTGACATCCTGGAACCGCATCGCGACGGACAGCAGAAGGGTGTCCGAGAAGGGGCGTCCGATCAACTGGAACGCCAGCGGCATGCCGTTCGGACCGGAACCTGCCGGAACGGTCAGCGCGGGCAATCCGAGATAGTTGGCATAGCGTGTCTGCCGGGCCGAGGCCGTGAAGGCTGCCTCGATGGCACGGGGGTCCTGGTCACCGGGTTTCGCGGTCGGGGCCTCGTCGGGATAGACCGGCGCCAGGATGATGTCCGCATGCGCGAATGCCGTGGCCACGAACCGATCCAGCATCGTCTGCCTCAGGCCCAGTGCCTCGATGTAGCGGGTTGCCGGAAGCAGCAGTCCCTCGCGAATGACGCTGCGCGCTTCGATGCCGATGCTTTCCGGCGCATTGCGCAGCCGACGACCATGCATCGTCGCGGCCTCGCATTTGACGAGAATCTGCTGCAGGTCGTTGCAGGCCTGCACGTGCTGGAGTGCGACCGGGGTGGGCGCGAGGCCGAGGTCTGCGAGAACGGCCGCGGCTTCGGAGATGGCCAGACGGACGCTGGTCGCGATGCCGTCGTCATCGGCCGACGTCGCGAGGCCGATGCGAACGCCTTCGAGCGATCGGGGCAGGGGCATGACCGGCGGTGCACCGAGCGTGGTCGGGTCACACGGATCCGGTCCGGCGATGATCTGGAAGACGGTCGCGCAGTCCGCGGCGGAACAGGCCAGCGGGCCAAGGCAGTCCATGGACCAGCTGCGGGCCAGGGCGCCGCTGCGGCTGACCCGGCCATAGGTCGGTTTGAGACCCGTGACGCCGCACATGGCGGCGGGCAGGCGTGTCGATCCGCCCGCGTCGGACCCGATGGAGAACGGCACCAGTCCGGCTGCAACGGCCGCCGCCGAGCCGCTGGACGAACCACCGGTGATGCGCGCCGTGTCCCAGGGGTTCGTGCAGCGCCCGAAATGCGCGTTGGCACCCGTGCCACCCGCCGCGAATTCATCCATGTTCAACGTGCCGAGCGGAATGGCGCCTGCCGCAACCAGCCGCGCGACGATCGTCGCCTGCTGGCCGCGGCTCTCCTGCGAGGGGATGGCACCACCGGTCGGCTGTCGCGCAACCGTGCCCAGCACGTCCTTCCAGGCCATGGGAATACCGTGCAGAGGCCCGCGAAGATGGCCCGCGCCACGTTCGCGGTCGACGTTCCGCGCGGTGGTCAGGGCGCCTGCCGCGTCTACATGAATGAAACAGTTGAGGTCGGCAGCCGTTCTCTCGATGCCCGCAAGCCGTTCCTCCACAAGTGCGAGGCTGGTGATCTCGCCGCGTGCCAGTCGCCGGGAAAGATCTTCGATCTGTCCCATCAGCTGCTTCCCGAGCGGTGCCGCAGCGCCGCGCCGAAGGCGAAGGGATCGCAGAGCACGGACGACGCATCCGCAAGATTTCTTGTCGCGTCGTTCAATCGGCGGGCTGCTTGTTCGACGCCGGCGAGTTCGGCATCGGGAACCGACACGTCCTGCAGCCGTGTCACCATCTGGACAGCGCCTTCCGACGGCGCATCGCTCTCATCATCGTGCATCGTACCACCGCCGGTTCAGACGATCATGTTGCACTGCAGCATGACGCAAGACCACAGGAAAATCGCATGACTTCCATACCTGAACTTCCGACCGGCGCCTTCCGGGGCTACGAGCGCAACACCCTGCAATCGCTGGAACCCGATGATGAACTGACGAAGGTCGGTCCCGGCGAACCATGCGGTGAATACCTGCGCCGTTTCTGGCACCCGATCGCCATGGCGTCGATGGTGAGCGATCTGCCGCTGCGCATCCGGCGCCTGGGCGAGGACCTGGTGCTGTTCCGTGACAAGAAGGGGAAATACGGATTGCTGCACCTGCTGTGCAGTCATCGCAATGCCTCGCTGGAATATGGCATCGTCACCGACCGGGGTCTGCGGTGCTGCTACCATGGCTGGCTGTTCGGCACCGACGGCACGATCCTGGAGACGCCCGGCGAACCGGCCAGCAGCAAGATCGCGGGACGGACCTGCCACGGTGCCTACCCGGTTGTCGAATACAAGGGCATGATCTTCGCCTACATGGGCCCGCCGGACCAGATGCCGGCCTTTCCCCATTTCGACACGATGGAACTGCCGGACGACGAGATGGTGCCCTACATGGTCCCGTCCCCGGCGAACTGGGTGCAGATGTTCGAGAACGGGATCGACCCCTACCACGTATCCTTCCTGCACTCCCTGATGAACCGGGTGCAGTTCCAGGCCAACCTGGTGAACCTGCCGACCGTCGACTACCACGAGCGCGCGGCGGGCAATGGTGTCTTCTACACCTCCACGCGACGGGTGGAGGATTTCCTCTGGTTCCGCGTTCACGACCACATGCTGCCGAATTTCTCCCAGAACGGCGGCATGCATATCGACGGGGACAGATCGACCTATTTCGTGCGTACCGGCCTGACCCGCTGGGTGGTGCCCGTGGATGACGAGAACTCGATCACCATCGCCTGGCGGCACTTCAACGCGGAAACCGATCCGCACGGACGCGGGCGCAAGGACCTCTGCGGATACAACAGCGTCGACTTCTACGGCCAGACCGATCAGCGGACCTACGAGGAGATGCAGCGCGATCCCGGCGACTACGAGGCATGGTCCAGCCAGGGGCCACGCACGGTGCACAAGCGCGAGCGTCTCGGTTCGACGGATCGCGGTGTCAGTCTCTACCGGCGTCGACTGCGCAACGCGATCAAGAGCCACGCCAGGGGTGAAGCGCCGATGCTGCCGACTGACAAGGTCACCTCACCCATCCCGACCTATGGTGGCGACACCGTCCTGCGCGTGCCCCGGTCGAACAGCGAGGACAGCCAGGCGATTTCGGACATGGCAAAGCGGGTCGCGGACATCTACCGCAGCGGCGACGACCTGGTCGATGCCGAACGCCGTGAGCACATCCGCAGTGGCCTCAGAAGCTACGAGGCAGACCTGCAATGACCACGGTCCCGGTACACAACAACAGCCGCATGGGCCAGGCACGGCCAGACGTGGAGCATGACGGTCCGTTTCGCGTGGCGCTCGATCCACTGCTGTCGGACTTCGATGAAGGAAAGATCGACGGTGCAGGGTTCC
Source organism: uncultured Alphaproteobacteria bacterium (assembly GCA_913064755.1). Taxonomy (GTDB): domain Bacteria; phylum Pseudomonadota; class Alphaproteobacteria; order Minwuiales; family Minwuiaceae; genus Minwuia. The sequence continues at coordinate 208 of CAJYBQ010000013.1, read as the reverse complement.
AGCAGGGCGTGCTTGCCGGGCTGGAACGCGCTGACGTGCGGCAGGTGATCAACAACGCCGCGGGGCAGGCGCGGGCCGACGGTGCGGACGGCACGATCTGGCGCAAGGATTTCGGCGGGCGCGATATCACCGTCAGTGTCATCCATCTGCGACCGGGCGACGTGCACCCGCCGCATCACCCTCACAACGTGACGTCGGTCCAGGTGAT
>CAJYBQ010000012.1 GCA_913064755.1 uncultured Alphaproteobacteria bacterium | reverse complement strand
CGGGGCCCCCCCCCATGGACATAAAGTTGGGACCACCCCACCGCCCGCGCGGGCTGCGGCAGCACCTGTTCGCGCTACGCCGCCTACGCGCACCAACAGGGGGGGGCGGACGCCAGTGTCAGTTCCTGGCCGGGCAGCGGCGGGCTCGGGCCCGGCAGGAACGGCATCAGGGCGGGAGACTCCACCACGCCGGAGCGGAGCGGGTTGACGATGGAGACCTTGCCCTGCCGCGCCGCCGCCATCAGGCCCGGCACGCCCAGCGTGGAATTGGCACGCAGTTCCAGCGGGTCACACCAGGCCGTGTCGGTGCGCCGCAGGATGACATCAACCGGCTGCAACCCCTCCAGCGTCTTCAGGTAGACGTGACCGCCGCGCACCGTCAGGTCGTCCGCCTCTGCCAGGTCACAGCCCAGTTGGCGGGCCAGGAAGGCATGTTCGAAATGGGCTTCGTTGCGGTGGCCCGGGGTCAGCAGAACCGTCCGGCCATCCGTGTTCGCCCCCTTCGGGATGGCGGCCAGCCCGGCACGCATGTCCTGGAAGAACCGACCGACCGGGTGCACCCCTGCCGACCGCAGCAGTTCCGGGAACACGTGGGAAAGGATCCGGCGATTGGCCAGGGCATAGCCGAAGCCGGAAGGTGCCTCCGTCCGGTCCATCATCACCCGCCACTGCCCGTCCGGTGCACGCGCCAGGTCCGCGGCATAGAACTGCAGGTGCGGGCGCTGCGCGGTTGCCGGGTCGACGCAGGGCAGGAAGTATCCCGGGTGTCCGGCGATCAGCGCCGGTGGCAGATGCCCGTCCCGCAACAGGGTCTGATGCCCCAGCAGGTCACGCAGCACGAGGTCGAGCAGCGTCGCGCGCTGTGTCAGCGCGGCGGCCAGGAAAGCCCATTCATCGCCGGATATGACCAGCGGCACCGGGTCCAGCCGCCACGCGGCCGGGTCCCCGTCCGCCCCGGCATAGACATTGTAGGTCACGCCCTGTTCGCGCATGGCCTGCTGGCCCAGTTGCCAGCGGCGGCTCCATTCTTCCGGGCTCAGGTCGGCCAGGAAGGCAGACACGTCCTGCCAGGCCGGACGCACGTCCCCGTCCGCCGACACGAGTTCATCGTGCACGTCCGCAACAGGGCTGTACCCCAGGCTGAGAGGACCGGAGAGCCAGTCCCCGCCCGCGCCGACAATGTCGTTCATCGCCGCCGCTGCCTCACGCAGGCATCACGGGTGTGCGCAGGTCCAGCGTGTGCGGGAAACGCGGGTTCCGCTCCCTGACCGGCACACCGACGGGACCGGGCGAATGGCCACGCGGTTCGAACCGCGACAGGCGACGTCCCTCCGCCTCCTCCCCGTTCACCGGCGAAATGTCATAGCTTCGCCCGCCCGGGTGGACCACGTGATAGCGACAGCCCCCGATCGACCGGCCCGACCAGGTGTCGATCAGGTCGAAGGTCAGCGGGCTGTGGATCTCGATCATCGGATGCAGCGCGCTGTAGGGCGCCCAGGCCTTGTAGCGCACGCCGCCCACCCATGTGCCGCCATGCGAGGTCGGGGCCAGCGGCACGTGCCGACCGTTGCAGGCCACCATGTAACGCTGTGGATCGGCCAGGCCCGATATCTGGACCTGCACCCGCTCCAGCGATGAATCGACGTAGCGGGCGGTGCCGCTGCTGCCCGATTCCTCCCCCAGAACGTGCCAGGGTTCCAGCGCGTTGCGGATCTGGATCTCCATGCCGTGGTAACTCGCCTCCCCCATGCGCGGGAAACGGAATTCGAACTGCGCGCGGTACCAGTCGACGTCGAAGGCGAAACCGGCCTCCCGCATCTCCGCGATCACCGCCTCGAAATCGTTCCAGGCGTAATAGGGCAGCATGTGATCGTCGCGCAGCGCGTCCCCGTGACGGATCAGGGGGCGGGTGTAGGGCTGTTCCCAGAAGCGTGCGATCAGGCCCCGGAGCAGCAACTGCTGCGCCAGCGACATTTCCGCATGCGGCGGCATCTCGAAGGCGCGGAACTCCACGAGCCCCAGGCGACCGGTCGGACCGCTGGGGGAATAGAGCTTGTCGATGCAGATTTCCGAACGGTGGGTATTGCCGGTCAGATCGATCAGCAGGTTGCGCAGCATCCGGTCCACGGTCCAGGGCCGCACTTCCTCGTCGCGGCCGGGCAGTTGCGACAGCGCGATCTCGAGTTCGTAGAGCGTGTCGTCGCGTGCCTCGTCCACCCGGGGCGCCTGGCTGGTCGGGCCGATGAACATGCCCGAGAACAGGTAGCTCAGGCTCGGGTGGTTCTGCCAATAGCGGATCAGGGATCCCAGCAGGTCCGGCCGACGCAGGAACGGGCTGTCCGCCGGCCGCGCGCCGCCGACAACGATGTGGTTGCCGCCACCGGTGCCGACGTGGCGACCATCGACCATGAACTTCTCGGTTCCCAGGCGGGACTGGCGCGCGTCTGCATAGATGCCGCGCGTGATGTCGCACAGCATGCTCCAGTCGGTCGCCGGATGCACGTTCACCTCGATCACGCCGGGGTCCGGGGTGACCCGGATGACGCTCAGGCGCGGATCCGGCGGTGGCTCGTAACCCTCGATGTGGACCGGCATGTTCATCGCCGCCGCCGCATCCTCTGCCGCCGTGATCAGTTCCATGTAATCCTCGGCACAGACGGTCGGCGGCAGGAAGATGTTCAGCCTGCCCGAACGCGGTTCCACGACCATGGCCGTGCGCACGACGGCGCTGACGTTCCCGCTCGAAGCGGCTGCCTCACCGGAGGCCGTGCCGGTCGTCGCCCCGGTCATGCCGGTCGTTGCCTTGGTCGCTCCGCTCACCCTTGTCGCGACACGCTGCGCCAGGGTTTCCAGATCGGGCAACGGTCCCTCGATCGAATAGGGGTCCACCGGCGTGGTGCTCGGGTATTCATCGGGTTCCAGGTGCGGCAGCGCCCCCAGCGGCAGCCGGAAGCCGACCGGCGAGTCGCCCGGCAGCAGGAACATGTACCCCGCCTTGAACTCCCACGGCCCCGTCAACCAGTGCTCGCCGGCCTTGTCGTGCCCCCGCATCAGGGGCAGGACATAGCCCTTCGGCTGGTCCAGTCCCCGCCTCAGCACCTCGGCAAGCCGGCGGCGGTCCTGGTCCTTCTTGAAGGCGGGATCATCCGGGCTGAGGTTGATCGGCAGCTGCTGTTCCGCCTTCAGGTGGACCAGCGGGTCCTCGAACGCCGGGATGGCAAACTGGCGATCCACGTCCAGCCGGTCGCACATCAGGTGGATGAGCGTCTGCGCATCTTCCATCGTGGGTTCGTAATCGCGATCCTCGTCGGCGATCAGGTCGGCGCGCTTCCACAACGGCAGGCCGTCATTGCGCCAGAACAGGCCGAAGGCCCAGCGCGGCAGCGGTTCCCCCGGGTACTGCTTGCCCTGGCCGAAGGTCAGCAACCCGTCCGGCGCGAACCGTTGGCGCACGCGCTTGATCAGGTCGAACGCCAGCTTGCGCTTGGTGGGACCCAGTGCATCGGTGTTCCATTCGGCACCGTCCATGTCGTCGATGGACACGAACGTCGGTTCACCGCCCATGGTCAGGCGCACATCGCCCGCGACCAGCTTTGCCTCGATCTCCTGGCCCAGCGCATCGACCTTCGCCCAGGCCGCATCGGTGAAGGGCTTGGTGACGCGCGGCGATTCATAGATCCGGCTGACCGTCATCTCGTGCGAGAACTCGACTTCCGACGCGCCGACAAGCCCCGTGATCGGGGCCGCGCTGGTCGGTGACGGCGCACAGGCCAGCGGAATATGCCCTTCGCCCGCCAGCAGGCCGGACGTGGCGTCGAGGCCGATCCAGCCGGCACCGGGCAGATAGACCTCCGCCCAGGCGTGCAGGTCGGTGAAATCACTCTCGGGACCCGTCGGTCCCTCCAGCGGCTTCTGGTCCGGTTGCAGCTGGATCAGGTAGCCGGAGGCAAAACGGGCGGCGAGGCCCATATGGCGCAATACCTGGACCATCAGCCAGGCCGTGTCACGGCATGATCCCCGGGCCAGGCCCAGCGTCTGTTCCGGGGTCTGCACGCCCGGCTCCATTCGCACGACGTAGCCGATCAACTGCTGCAGCTTCTGGTTCAGCTTGAACAGGAAATCGACGGTGCGCTGTTCGCTCCGGTCGATCTCGTCGATCAGCTTCTGCAGCAGGGGGCCGGCCGGTTCCGGGTCCAGGTAGGGTTCCAGGGAATCCGCTTCACCGGGTTCGTAGGCGAAGGGGAAGTTCTCCGCGTATTCCTCCAGGAAGAAATCGAACGGGTTCAGCACCGCCATCTCGGCCACCAGGTCGACCTCGACATGGAAATGATCCACGGGGTCGGGGAACACGACACGGGCCATGTAGTTGCCCAGCGGGTCCTGCTGCCAGTTGATGAAATGGTTCTCCGGCGATATCCGCAGCGAATAGCTGAGGATATTTGTCCGCGTATGCGCCGCCGGGCGGAGCCTTATGGTCTGCGGTGAGAGCATGACATTGCGATCGTAATTGTAGATCGTCTTGTGGTTGAGTGCCGCATGCATCGGCATTCATTTGCTCCAGCAATGATTTAAGGGACGCCTGATCGCTTGCGCGTTGCGCTGCACAATAGCGATGCCTCGGGGGGCGGGCAAGGACAGCGCCAAGCGGTGGCACCGCGACCGGGATTACCGGAACAACCCCGCGGCAAGCGCGGCAGGGCTGGCGATGCACCGTTCTAACGGGTTGCGTTGCCGTTGCCCGTCCCTGGTCCCGCGTCGGGCCCTGCCCGGTCATCGGCAGTCTTGCGCGCGACCTTCCTGCCCCGCTTCGCCGGGACCAGCAGGATGGCGATCGTGCCCTCGCCCGGCGCGCTCTGCAGCTCCAGCGTGAAGCCAAGCTGATTGGCGACTTCCCTCGATATCGCCAGCCCGAGGCCCGTGCCCTCGCTGGACAGGACGTAGGGATCGGCCGATCTGAAGTAGGGATCGAACACCTGGGAGCGCACCTCGTCGGTCATGCCGATCCCGGAATCGATGACCGCGACTTCGATGTCGCCATCCGCATTCGCGCGCAGGGCAACGCTGATCGCGCCGTCTTCCGGGGTGAACTTGATCGCGTTGGACAGCAGGTTGACCACGATCTGCTTGAACTTCTGCGCATCCGCCTCGATCTCGAAATCCTGCTGGATGTCGACGCCGGCCGTCAGCCCCTTGGCGCGCGACAGCGGCAGGACCATGGCCAGGCAATCGTCCAGCACATCGGAGATCCTGAAACGGGAGAGTGTCAGTTCGGGGTCTCGCTCGCCGATGCTCGAGACATCAAGCACCTGGTTGACCAGTCCGAGCAGGTGACGGCCCGACTTGAGGATGTCTTCCGCGTATTCGCGATACCTGCCCTCCAGGGGACCCATGGTACCGAGGGTCATGACCTCGGAGAAGCCGATGATCGCGTTCAGCGGCGTTCTGAGCTCGTGGCTCATGGATGCCATGAAACGCTCCCGCTGCCTGATCGACGCCTCCGCGATCTCCTTCGACCTGCGCTCGGACCGGGCCAGGGCGGACTGCTTCCTGGCCATCATGACCAGGTTGCCGGCAACGATGACGACCAGCATCAGAACCACCGCCAGCGTCGTGACCACCGTGACCATGGCATGTCGCTGCTGCAGGGCGTTACGTGTCCAGATGAAGCGGATCGCCTCCTGCGAGAAGCCATGCAGTTCCGGCCACATGGCGAGATGGTTCTCGATCGCCTCGCGGCCCGAGACGGTGCGGTGAAACCCCGGGTCGGTGATGATGGGATCCAGTTCGGCGAGCGACGCCCGCAGCATCGGACCCAGCGTCTTCCAGGTTCCTTCCTCGAAACCGGCAAACCGGGCACCCTGGGCCATCAGATCCACCCGCGACCAGTAGACCTCGAACCGCAGGACGACCTCGCTGTGGGCGACGCCGCCTTCCAGCATGTAGAGTTGCAGGGCATGCGACATTCGCAGGTATTCGGTCTCCAGCTGCGAAGCGAGCCAGGGAATTTCCTGCGACGGGTGCAGTGACGCCTCGTAGCGCCGGTTCATGACGAAGATCGTGAAGACGATGGCACCGAGTATGAGCAACACGGTCACGGTCACGCCAACCCTGCGCGCGAGCGCTCTGCGTGAAGCAGGCGTCAATAGACAGCCTCCATCTTCCGCAATTGCCAGATCATCCTGTTCGGCGCGTCGACGATCCCGGAGTCACGTGGATAGATGATCCAGAGCGGCCCGTTCTCCCTGATCCGCATGTAGGCCCCGTCGCGGGCATAGGCCATCAGGACCGTGGTCTCGCGCGCATCGCGCAGCGGCAGTTCGACCTTGTATTCGTTCAGTGCGGTGCATCGCACCCGTTCAGGCTGCGCCAGGCCGAGCAGGGGGAAAAGCTTCTCCATCCGTACGCCCCTGAAGGCGATCTCGCCTTCGGTCCAGAGCGTGGTGGTGCGCAGGACATCGGATTCCAGTGCCTCGATATCCGGCAACGACAGCTCGATCACCGTCGGCGCGCCGGTTTCGGCATGCTTGCCCGAAACGGTCAGGATGATCGGATCGGCAGCCTGCGCGGGCGACAGCGACGTCACCGCGAGGGATACGGCGAAAAGGCTCAACGCCAGAGCGAGGCCAAACCTGCGCGTCATGACTGGGGTTTTCATTGTCTGGCCATTGTTGTGATGCAGACACCACCATGCACACCAGATGCTAATGCAGCCTTAATGCGGCAGGAAGACCCCTGGCCGCCTGCCGGGTCGCGGCAGCCTCAGACGTTGAAGCGGAAATGCAGGACATCGCCGTCGCGGACGACATATTCGCGACCTTCCAGCCGCATCTTGCCCGCATCCTTGGCCCCCTGCTCACCGCCCAGCCCGACATAATCGTCGTAGGCGGTGGTCTCGGCGCGGATGAAGCCCTTTTCGAAGTCGGTATGGATGACGCCCGCGGCCTGCGGCGCCAGCGCGCCGCTCTTGACGGTCCAGGCGCGGGCTTCCTTCGGTCCGACCGTGAAGAAGGTCAGCAGGTGAAGCAGTTCGTAGCCAGCCCGGATGATGCGGTCCAGCCCGGCATGTTCCAGCCCGATCTCCGTCAGGAACATCTCGCGTTCGGCCGGGTCGGCAAGCTGCGCGATCTCTTCCTCGATCCGGGCAGACACGACCAGCGACCCCGCCCCCTGCGCCGTGGCCATCTCGGCCACGCGCGCCGTGTGGACATTGCCCTTGCCGGCATCGTTCTCGTCGACGTTGCAGACATAGAGGACCGGCTTGGAGGTCAGCAGCTGCAGTGCCCGGAAACGCGGCATGTCGTCCTCGTGCACGTCCAGCAGACGGGCAGGCTTGCCGTCACGCAGCAGTTCCAGCGCCCCGGCCATCAGTTCCACGTCCGCCTTCAGCGTCTTGTCGCCGGACCTGAACCGCTTCTCCAGCGGCGCATAACGCTTTTCCAGGCTGTCCATGTCCGCGATCATCAGTTCGGTCTCGACGGTTTCCGCGTCCGCCACCGGGTCGATGCGCCCGTCGACATGGGTGATGTCATCATCCTCGAAGCAGCGCAGCACGTGCACGATGGCATCGACCTCGCGGATGTGGCTGAGGAACTGGTTGCCCAGCCCCTCCCCCTTCGACGCGCCGCGCACCAGCCCGGCAATGTCGACGAAGGTCAGCTGGGTCGGGATCAGTTCCTTCGAACCCGCCAGTTCGGCCAGCTTCGACAGGCGCGGATCCGGCACGCCCACCTGGCCCAGGTTGGGTTCGATGGTGCAGAACGGATAGTTCGCTGCCTGCGCGGAGGCGGTCTGCGTCAGCGCATTGAACAGGGTGGACTTGCCCACGTTGGGCAGACCAACGATGCCGCACTTGAATCCCATCTGCGGTTTCTCCTTACGCTGAACTGGTGTCTGGCTTCGGGGCGGGGCACCTCAGCGCCACGTCGTTCAGAAATCCCGGCGCATCACCGTCTGCAAGTTTCGGGGCGGCGGCAGCGACGGCATCGGTCAGATCGTCGACCCAGGCCCGTTCCACCTTGCTGAAATCGGAAAGCACGTAGCGGCTGACCAGGTCCTTGTGGCCCGGGTGGCCGATGCCGAGCCGGACGCGCTGGAAATCCGCGCCCATGTGCTGGCTGATCGACCGGATGCCATTGTTGCCTGCGTGTCCGCCGCCGACCTTCACCCGCACCCGCCCGAAGGCCAGGTCCAGTTCGTCGTGAAACACCGTGATGCGGTCGAGACCAAGCTGGTAGAAACGGGCGGCTTCCTGCACCGAACGGCCGGATTCGTTCATGTAGGTTGCAGGGCGGAGCAGGACGACCTTCTCCGCACCCAGACGTGCTTCCGATACCTCGCCCTGGAACTTGCGTCGCCAGGGACCGGCATGGTGCACATCCGCGATGCGGGCCACGGCCATGAAGCCGATGTTGTGGCGATTCCCGGCATAGCTGGCACCGGGATTGCCAAGACCGACGAAGAGACGCATGTCGAAACCTCCGTGGAGGTGGCGATCAGCCCTCCGTCTTGTCTTCTTCGCCCTCGTCCTCCGCCGCGGCATCGGCTTCGGCGTCTGCCGCTTCCTCCGCCGCTTCCTCGACCACTGCCGACGAACCGGTGATGGTGGCGATGGTGAAGTCGCGATCGGTGATGGTCGGTTCCACGTCACCCGGCAGCTTCACGTCGCTGATCTTCAGCGAGTCACCGATGTCGGACCCGGAAAGGTCGATCTCGATGTTCTCGGGAATACTGTCGTTCGGGCACAGCAGCTCGACTTCGTGGCGCACGATGTTCAGCACACCGCCGCGCTTCAGTCCGGCCACCTCGTCTTCGTTGGGGAACAGCACCGGCACCATGACGGCGATCTTGGCATCGTCTGCCAGGCGCAGGAAGTCGACATGCAGCGGCACGTCGGTGACCGGGTGCAGCTGAACGTCACGCGGCAGGCAACGCTGCTTGCGGCCGTTCAGGTTCAGTTCGTAGACCCGGCCCATGAAACCACCACGGTTGAGTTCCTTGACGACGGCGCGGCGATCGACGGCCACCATCGCAGGCTCGCGGTTGTTGCCATAGATGATCCCCGGAACCATGCCCGACCGGCGCAGCGTCTTCACGCCCCCGGTGGTGGTCTGTTCCCGCGCCGTGACTTCCATCGCTTCGACATCCGACATCGTCTTCAACTCCTTGTGGCGAGGGTCGGGGGCCAGTCCGGCCCGGGCATTTCAGCCAAGGTTTCTCCGGCCCGCAATTCCTGCGCCTTGCCGATCACGGGCCCTTGCCCGCAATCGCTTCGGTACAAATTGTCCTGACAGGTCCGCGGACCTGCCCAAATTCAGTCAAACAGGCTCGACACCGAGGTTTCGGTCGAGCTGCGCTTGATCGCCTCCTCCAGCAGGGACCCGATGGGGACCTGCCTGATCTTCGGCTCGTTCGCGACCTCGTCCGTGGCGCGGATCGAATCAGTGACCACCAGCGACTCGAGCGAGGATTCGGAAACGCGCTTGACCGCGCCACCCGACAACACGCCGTGAGACACATAGGCAGAAACCGACAACGCCCCCCTTTCGAGCAGCGCCGTCGACGCATTGCAGAGCGTGCCTGCACTGTCGACGATGTCGTCGACAAGAATGCAGTGACGCCCGTCAACATCGCCGATGACGTTCATCACCTCAGACACGCCCGCCTGTTCGCGGCGCTTATCCACGATGGCGAGGTCTGCGTCAAGGCGCTTGGCGAAGTAACGTGCCCGTACCACGCCGCCCACGTCGGGCGAGACAACCATCAGGTCACGATCGCCCAGGTTGGCCTTGATATCGCCGACGAGCGCCGGGCCACCGTAGAGGTTGTCGGTGGGGATATCGAAGAAGCCCTGGATCTGGCTCGCGTGAAGATCGACGGTCAGCACCCGGTCGGCACCGGCCTTCTCGATCAGGTTCGCCACCAGTCGGGCCGAGATCGGTGTCCTGGGTCCGGGTTTGCGATCCTGCCGGGCATAGCCGAAATAGGGGAGTACCGCGGTGATCCGGCGGGCCGAGGCGCGGCGCAGCGCATCGATGCAGATCAGCAGTTCCATCAGGTGGTCATTGGCGGGGAAGGACGTCGACTGGACGACGAATGCGTCCTCGCCGCGAACGTTCTCGTGGATTTCGACGTAGACTTCCTCGTCCGCGAAACGTTTCACGGATGCATTGGTCAGTCGGACCCCCAGATAGTCGGCAATCTGGGCGGCCAGGGCAGGGTTGCTGTTCCCGGCAAGTACCTTCATGGGGCTGATCGTCTATCTGTTGAAAGGCGGGGCGGTGATGGAAGCGGGACGTTTATCAGCCGGGCTGCGGACTGTCCATCGGCCATGACGGATTTCTGACGCGCGCCGGGTGGCCGTCTCGGCCCCGCGTCAGTCATCCCGGTCGGCCAGCGCCTCCAGGATGCGGGCCAGGTCGGGCGCGGCACCCGCGACGGCCTGGGCCGCGACATCGCCCCAGCGCCCGTTCAGGCGCCCTGCCGGAACCACGTTCTGCTGTTCCAGCCGCCCCCGTTTGCGCCCGTGCCCGTCCCGCACCAGCCAGAGCAGGGTCACCCGGCCCGTGCCCCTGTCGGCCGGGGCCACCGCCACGCGCAGTTCCAGCAGGGCACGCGACGCATCCGATTCCTTGCCGACGACGAGGCCTCGGCGTTCCAGGGCCTTGCGCATGGCATCCGCAAGCGCCTGGTTGCCATCCCCCGGCGCGCCGGTGAAGGCACCCAGGGCAATCAGGGCCTCCGGTACCGGCGGGGCTGCGACCGGAAGATCGCCGTTGACCAGCCGGATGACGTGGCCGGACGCCTGGGCCGCAAGCTCCGCGATCACCCGGGGCTCCGCCTCGACCCAGGGCCGGGCGGCGGAACGCAAGGTGTGGGAAACGCTGTCGACGGTCTCGCCTGCCGGGTCGAGCAGCCACCAGCGGAAGGCCAGGATGGTGTCATTGCCCTCGTCGCGCAGGCGCTGCACGTCACCCACCAGTTGGTAGCGGTTCGGGATCGCGGATCGGGTTGCCGCGATTTCCGCCCGCTGCAGTTCCCGCACGATGCTGTCGGTCAGGCCGGTCAGCGCCGCCGCGTCAACGCCATCTATGTCCCGCACCACCAGCGCGATGCTGGGACCGGGCGCATTGGATACACGGCCCGACTTCTCCCCGGGCCGGAAGGGCTGCGGGATCTGTCCGCAGCCGGCCACGATCAGTGCGATACCGAGCAGCAGGGCAATCCAGAGGCGCGCCGGGATGCCGTCAGAAAAGCGCACAGCTCACCATCGAGGCCAGGATGAAGAACACGATCATCATGATGAGCCAGGGCATCGCGGATGAACCTCTCGCAATTCTCGATTGTCGCTGTTGCAGCCCGCGGCGGATGCCTGGGGCCAGGAAACCTATCGTGAAACCAGGTCGAGTGGCAGGCGGCTGAGCACCTCTGCACCGTCCTGCGTCACCAGCGACGTGCGGCCCAGGGTCATGGCGGTGCCGCTGTCGCTGTCCATCAGGATCATGTGCAGGAAGAATACCATGCCGGGCGCGATCTCGACCGGGTTGTCGGCATAGAACATCGGCCAGTCCATCCAGTTCGGCGCAAACGTGGTTCCCAGGCCGTAGCCACAGGCGTTCATGCGGTGTGCCGACAGTCCGGCGGCATCGAAGACCCGTGCATGGGCGGCGAAGACGTCACCCATGGTGGCACCGGGTTTCAGCGTCGCCTCGCAGGCCAGCAGGGCGTCGACCGCCCGGGCGTGCATTCCCACATGCGCCGGTCGCGGACTGCCGATCGGCACGGTGCGCATCAGTGCCGAGTGATAGTGGCGGTACGCGCCCGCCCACTCCAGGGTCAGTTGATCCTGCGCATCCAGCCTGCGACGCCCGCTGAAATAGCGGCAGAGCAACGCGCCGGACCCGGAACCAAAGATGAATTCATTGCCCGAATAGTCCCCGCCGCCCCTGAACACCGCGCCCTGCATGGCGGCCAGGATACCGCCCTCGAACGCGCCCGCCGAGCATTCGGTCATTCCCGCATCCCAGGCGTCGTCGGCCAGTTCCGCCGCTCGCCGGACCAGCGCGATCTCCGCCGCGCTCTTCACGATGCGCAACCTGCTGACCAGCAGGGATTCGTCCGACATCGCGCAGAACCCTTCCAGCGCCCGGTCAAGACGCCGCAGGCTGGACCCGGTCAGGCCGTAGGCATCCAGTTCGACGCCGATCCGGGCGCCGTCCAGGTCCATCTCCGCCATCAGGTCGCGCAGGTTCTCGGCCGGGTTCACGCCCTCCCGGTCCTCCCACACGCGAATGTCGGTCAGATCGGATGTCAGCTGTGCCTGCCTCAGGTCCGGTGCACGGGTCAGCAGCGCGGTGCGGCCATCCACCGTCAGCACCAGCGTCTGGAAGAAGACATAGCCGAAGGTGTCATAGCCGGTCAGGTAGTACATGCTCTCCTGCCGAAAGATCAGCATGGCTTCCAGCCCGCGCTCCCGCATGGCGGCACAGGCACGGGCGCGGCGGTCGGCCAGTTCGGCAGGGTCGAAATGCAGCGGCATGATCATGAATCCTTCAGCATGATGGCGCTGATCAGCCGACCGTAATCCGGCTCCTGCGCGTGAACCGACCGACGATAGCTGTAGAACAGGTCGGCGTCCGGGTAGGTATCGCGCGCCAGGTCACGGAACACCCCCACACCGGCGCTTTCCGCCTGGAAGGCGATGAAGGCCGGCAGATCGAAGAACGGGCGCGGCGCGCCCTCGGGTCGGGTGAAGAAACGCGCATGTTCCGCGGCCCGGTCACGGAACCGGTCCTGGAACTCCGGCCCGACCTCGTAGGACGCCCGGGCCAGGGTCGGCCCCAGGGCAACGGTGATCCGCGACCGCGCGGCCCCCAGCGTCTCCATCGCCCCGACGGTCGCCTGCAGCACCCCGTCCAGGGCACCTTTCCAGCCGGAATGCGCGGCACCGATCACGCCGGCCTCGGCATCCGCGAACAGCAGGGGACCGCAGTCGGCGGACAGGACGCCCAGCGCCAGCCCCGGCGTCCGCGTCACCATGGCGTCGGCCTTCGGTGCCGGGCCATCGAAGGGGCCGGAAACCGTCACGACGTCGGCGCTGTGGTGCTGGTGCACGGTCAGCAGACTGCGCGCACCCAGGTGCCGCCGCGCCCGGTCTCGGTTGATCATCACCGCCATGGGGTCGTCGTTCGACCCGGCACCGGCATTCAGGCCCGCGTAGATCTTGCGCGACACGCCGCCCTTCCGGGTGAAGAAGGCATGCGCGATACCCGGCAGGTCGGCCAGGTCAGGGCTGGAAAGCGTCGTCAGTTTCATAGGCGGTCGGGACTTCCATATCGGGGGAAACGAGGCAGAGCGCCTTGAACAGCGTACCCATCCTGTCCGGGTCCGTCAGCCGGTGATAGGCCGCGACCAGCGCATCGCGGGTCTGCGGCTCGGCCCGGGCCACCAGTTGTGCCAGGCGCGGTTCGATCCCCAGGCGGCGCAGCAACTCGCGCTGGCTGATCGGGCCATAGGCCTGCGCGCCGCCGTTCAGCGCCGCACGGGCCATGGCCGCGAAATCCACATGTGCCGTCAGGTCCGCGCTGCCGACGTCGGACAGCAGGGGATGAAACGCATGCCGACGCACCGCCTGCAAGGTGTCGCCCGCGGCGCTCTCGGCATGACCGTAGTCGATGAACAGGGCCGCGCCACCCTGGACGGCCAGGCGGGTGCCAACGGCCTCCACCAGCCGACGCCCCTCCTCCGACACCTCGGCGACCTCCCCTTCCTTCAGTTCGGGCAGGTCCTCCGGCACCTCGTGCAGCAAGGGCTGGTCCGTGAAGACCAGCGCCCCGTCCTGCACACCGACACAGCGTTCCAGCAGCGCGCCGTCCCGCATCACGACCTGGCGGATCGGCAGGGCGTCCAGCAATTCGTTGGCGATCAGCAGCATCGGCCCCTTAGGCACCTTGCCGAACCGGTCGGTGAAGGTGATGGCATGATCCGACAGCCGCTCCGCCTGCGCGGCACGCAGCCGCGGGCTCGCCTCCACCAGGCAGACCGTGCCCGTGTCGAGCATGGCAGGTGCCGCGCGGCGGATCGCGCGCAGGGCATCGGACATCAGGGTACCGCGCCCGGGCCCGATCTCAGCCAGCACGACGTCCTTCGGCGCCCCCATCTTCTGCCACATGTCGGCCGCCCAGAGGCCCAGCAGTTCGCCGAACATCTGGCTGATCTCCGGCGCCGTGATGAAGTCGCCATCGGCCCCGAACGGTTCCGACGTGGTGTAATAGCCGTGTTCGGGGTCGAACAGCGCGCGGCGCATGAAACCGTCCAGCGGCAGCGGACCCTCGGCCTCGATCTCGGCCAGCAGCGCCTGTTCCAGTGCGTTGGTCATGCCTTCTGTCCATCCCGTTGCTGCAGCGCCCGCCAGACAAGATACAGCCCGGTCAGGATCATCGGGATGGAAGGCTGCTGACCGCGCGAGACCAGCCCGAACAGCGGGTCCAGCCCGGCATCCCACTGGCGGAAATATTCGACGATGAAACGGGACAGGCCGTAACCGGCGATGAAGGTCCCCATCACCAGCCCCGGGCGTTCCAGCGCCCGGAACCTGCGGATCAGCACCTGCACCACGATGAACAGCACCACCCCCTCCAGCAGGGCCTCGTAGATCTGGCTGGGGTGGCGCGGCTGATCATCGGCACGCGGGAACACCATGGCCCAGGGGACATCGCCGGGGCGGCCCCAGAGTTCGCCATTGATGAAATTCGCGATGCGGCCGAAGAACAGGCCCACCGGGGCCACCGCGCCCAGGATATCGCCGAACGCCAGCGGCGACAGCTTGCGTGCCCGGCAGAACAGCAGCCCCGCCACCACCACGCCCAGCAATCCGCCGTGGAACGCCATGCCACCGGTCCAGACCTGCGGGATCTCGGACAGGTTCTCCAGGAAATACGCCGGGCGGTAGAACAGCACGTAGCCAAGGCGACCGCCGAGCAGCACGCCAAGGGTGGCCCAGGCCAGGAAGGCATCCGCGTCGTCACGGGTCAGCGGCGAATCGGGCCGCGCGGCCAGGCTCATCGCCAGGCGCCAGCCAAGGATCAGCCCGGCGATATACGACAGCGCATACCAGCGAATGGCGATGGGGCCGAATTCGACCAGCACCGGGTCGATGACGGGAAACGGGATTGCGTACATGGCCTTGGTCTACATGGGAAAAGGATGGAGTGAAACAGGCCATTCCGTGGCGGTCGCGCATGACGGCGTGACGGGCATCAGTCCGCCGCCGCCGCCAGCGCTGCCCGCAGTCCGCTGGCCAGTAGCTCGTCGGCCAGCGGACTGTCGTCCGGCACGGCGCGGGAGAGCATCAGCGCACCGACCATGCCGTTGACGACGGTCATGGCACGGGTTCTGGTCGCGCCGTCGTCCGATGGGGGCAGCAGGCGCTCGACCGATGTGATCATCTCCTCCAGCCCCGCCGCGAACACGTTCTTGATCTCGGCGGAACGGCGACCGACGTCACCGCCCAGCGCCGCCGCCGGGCAACTGCTGCCCGGCGCGTCCCGCGATGTCCGCGACAGGTATCCGGCAAGCAATTGCTCGAGGTTCCGCGCCCGCGCCCGTTCCGCCGCCATCTGCGCCCATGCCTGCGCCAGCGCCTCGGCAGCCAGGGCGTCCTTGGGGGCGAAGGGATGGGGCAAGCCGCCAGGCGTGAAACCCGCCGACTTCATCCGGTCGCTGACACCCACGCCATCGAAGCCCCGTTCACGAAACCTCTCCGACGCCGTGTCCAGCACCTGCTGCCGGTTCCTGCCTGCCTGTGCCGCGCTGATCCGCATTTTCGCTGTCTCCGCTTGACTTCTTCGCGCCACTTCCAAATTAATGATGACGATCATCATTAATAACTATCACGTCACGTGGAGCGAACCAATGCCTCTCTGGAAAGTCTATCACCCCGCCGATGCCTTTACCGCCGAAGACAAGCAGCAGCTGTCGGCACGGATCACCGCGATCTACGCAACCTTGCCGAAGTTCTATGTCGGGGTGGTGTTCCAGGAGGTGGCGGAAGACAGCTTCTTCATCGGTGGCGAACCGGCGAACAATTTCGTGCGCATCTGGGTCGATCACATCGCCCGAACCCTGCCCACGGCGGAGATGCGCACCTGGTGGCTTGGCCAGTGCGAGGAAGCAATCGCTCCCTTCATCCGCGACCGGGGTTTCGACTGGGAGTTCCATATCGATGAGACCCCGTTCGATCTCTGGTCCATCCAGGGGTATCGCCCGCCGAAGGCGAATTCGGACGACGAGAAACGCTGGATCGCGGAGAACCGGCCAAGTCCGCCCACGGGAGCCTGACCTGCAGGACACCGCGGCCCTGCAACGGGCGCGTCAGATGAACGTCGCGTCCGTCGGCAGGCCGAACAGTACCCGGCCGGTCAGTTCGTAGGTCGATCCGTTGACCATCATGTGCTGGGTCATGGTGTGGGCATCGCGGAACCGCCGTTGCAGCGGGGATGACAGGAACACCGAGTCCCCGCCCGCGATGTCGTACATGCTGCGCGCCACTTCGGCGGAGGTCCGCGTTGCATGGGTGGCGGCGAGGCGAAGCTGGGCACGGGTCTCGGTGCCCAGGTCGTCACCGGCCTCGGCCTCCGCCCAGGCCCGGCCCACCACGTCCTGCACGTAGGCACGGGCGGCGTTCAGCCCGGCGCTCGCCCGCGCAAGGTCGGCCTGCGCCATGCCCCGTTCGGCCAGGGTGCGGCGACCGCCGGTCGGCTTCTTGCCCGCCGCCAGGGCCACCAGGTCGGCGATGGCCGCCCGCGCATTGCCCAGCGCCACCGCCGCGATTCCCAGCGACAGCAGCCCGAAGGTGGGGAACCTGTACAGCGCGCCATCCGCCGTCGGCGCACTGTGCATCAGGGAGACGGAGTGGCTGGCAGGCACGAACAGGTCCGTCCCCACCATGTCACCGGACCCGGTGCCGCAAAGGCCGCTGGAATGCCAGGTATCGAGCAGTTCCGCCTCCGCCGCCGGGAAGATGACCATGCGCGAATCCGGGCTGCCATTGTCCAGCATCAGCGGCTTGCCGTCGGCCATGATCACCGCACCGCCGGCCAGCCAGGTGCAATTGGCCGACCCCGATGCCCAGGCCCAGCGGCCGTTGACGCGGTAGCCGTCGTCTTCCTCGACCGCGCGCCCCATGGGGGCGAAGACACCGCCGAACACGCCGGTGCGCGCGCCATAGACCTCTCGCGCCACCGATTTCTCGATGAACCCGGCCTTATAGGCAGAGGTGGAGCCGATCATCGTGCACCAGCCTGCCGCCGCATCCGCCGCGCCCACCTGCTCCATCACCTGCAGCGCGGTCCAGGCATCGCATTCCAGCCCGCCGACATCCCGCGGCACCATCATGTGAAACAGGCCGGCAGCGGCCATCTGCGCGGCCAGGTCAGCAGGCAGCCGCCGCGCCTGTTCGGTCTCTGCCGCACGGGCCGCGATCACCGGCAGCAGTGCCGCCACGTCCGATTGAAGACTCATGATCGATCCCCTGGCTGATCCAGTGACTGATCCTGTGGAAACCCTTCCGGGTCGGGGCCGAGGCGCACAAGCCGCCGACCGGTGTTCTCGCCGCGGAACAAGCCGGCGAAGGCATCCGGCGTGGCCTCCAGCCCGTTCATCACCTCCCAGCGACCGACCAGGTCGCCGGACAGCATGTGATCCGCCATCGCGGCCTCCGCCCCGCCCCATTCGGGCAGGTCGTCGAACACCACCCGCCCCTGCATGGCGAGCCGCTGGGTGATGACGGCGCGGGTGTTCCTGATTCCGGCACCAGCGGCCTCGTCCTGGTTGTAGGCATCGATCTGGCCGGAGACGACGATCCGCCCGTTCTGCCGCATCAGCGGGATCACCGTGTCGATCATCTGGTTGCCGACATTGTCGAACAGAACATCGACACCCTTCGGCGCGGCGGCCGCGATCGCCGCGCCCAGGTCGTCCACCGCCTTGTAGTCGATGGCCGCATCCAGCCGAGCGGTTTCGGTCAGCCAGTTGCACTTGGCCGGGCCACCCGCGATGCCGATGGTGCGGCAGCCATGGATGCGGGCAAGCTGCGCCGCCGCCGAGCCCACCGCCCCGGCGGCAGAGGTGACGACGACGGTCTCGCCTGCCTGCAGCCGCGCCACCCGATGCAGCCCGAACCAGCCGGTCATGCCGGACACGCCCAGCGCACCCAGCCAGGCCGCAAGCGGCAACCGCCGGTCGCCGATGCGACGCACGAAGCCGCGCGGGTCGCCGATCACGTGTTCCGTCCAGCCCACCGCCAGCGCCACGATCTCGCCGACGGCGAAATCGGGGTTGCGGCTTTCGATGATCTCCCCCACCGAGAACGCACCGACCGTGTCCCCCAGCTTCAGCGGCGGAACATAGCTGGCCTTCCCCGACAACCGGGCGCGGGTGCCCGGATCGACGGAAATGAGGATGTTGCGCACCAGGAACTGGCCCTCTCGCGGGACCGGCATGGGGGCCGTCTCGATCCGGAAATCCGCGGCCTCCGGCAGCCCGTCGCAAAAGCGGTCCAGCACGATCCGGCGTGTTGTCGGGCTCATCACTGTCCTCCGGTAAGGGTGCGCCGGACAGCATCCTGCCAGCCACGATAGCGCGCGTCCCGCACCCCGGCGTTCTGCTTCGGGGCGAAGCGGCGGTCCAGTTTCCAGGTTTCGGCAAAACGGTCCGGTTCGGGATAGAAGCCGGCATCCAGCCCGGCCAGGTAGGCTGCGCCGAGTGCCGTGGTCTCCAGCACCGTCGGGCGATCCACCTCCACCCCCAGGGTGTCGGCCAGGCACTGCATGGTCCAGTCGGATGCGACCATGCCGCCGTCAACCCGCAGCACGGTGTCCGCCGACCCGCCCGCAGGCCAGTCCTTGCGCATGGCCTCCAGCAGGTCCCGGGTCTGGTAGCAGACGGATTCCAGGGCCGCCCGGGCCAGTTCGGCCGGGCCGGTGTTGCGGGTCAGGCCGAACAATGCGCCGCGCGCGTCCGCGTCCCAGTGGGGTGCGCCGAGGCCGGTGAAGGCCGGGACCAGGTAGACCGCCTGAGCCGGGTCGGCCTTCTCTGCCAGGACACCGCTTTCGGACGCCTTGCCGATGATGCCGAGCCCGTCGCGCAGCCATTGCACCGCCGCCCCGGCAACGAAGATCGACCCTTCCAGCGCGTAGGTACGCTGCCCGCCCAACTGGTAGGCCACGGTGGTCAGCAGCCGGTTCCGAGATGCGACCGGCGACGTGCCGGTGTTCAGCAGGGCGAAGCCGCCGGTGCCATAGGTGGACTTCATCATGCCGGGGCTGAAACAGCCCTCGGCAACCGTCGCCGCCTGCTGACCCCCGGCCACCCCCACCAGCGGAGTCGCCGCCGCGGACAAGGTCGGGCCGGAGTCCCCGAACCAGCACCTCGGCGCC
>CAJYBQ010000011.1 GCA_913064755.1 uncultured Alphaproteobacteria bacterium | reverse complement strand
ATATCCGCATCCGCCACAATGGCACCTTCAAGACCGCCTATGCGCATCTGCGCGGCTACGCCAAGGGTATCCGCAGCGGCAAACGGGTCCGTCAGGGCGACGTCATCGGCTATGTCGGCACTAGCGGGCGGTCGACCGGCCCGCATCTGCATTACGAGGTGCTGAAGAACGGCAAACAGGTCAATCCGCTGTCGATCAAGCTGCCTACGGGTATCAAGCTGGCCGGTGCGAACCTGAATGCCTTCCAGGCCCATCGCGGAAAGATGGAAGCCACGGCCGCCAACCTGCCCTGGCTGGACGAGATCGACAGCGCCGAGGCACCTGCAGAGGCCGTTGCCGCGAAGTAGGCCGGTTCCGGGTTCCGACGCGCCTTGCCCGCTCTCCCTTCCCCGTTCAGGTCAACCGGACGGGGGAGGGGCGGAGCCGGGAACCTTCTGCACCGACGATCTGACCGATCGCCGGGCTACCCTCGTGCGAGCATCTGGCGGGCGATGATGATGCGCTGCATCTCGTTCGTTCCTTCCCCGATGCACATCAGCGGCGCATCGCGGAAATAGCGTTCCACGTGATATTCCTGGCTGTAGCCGTAGGCCCCGTGGATGCGCATGCATTCGGTGGCGTTCTCCAGCGCGGTTTCCGAGGCGAACAGCTTTGCCATGCCCGCCTCCATGTCGCAGCGCTCCCCCCGGTCGTAAGCCCTGGCAGCGTCTTCGGTGAGCAGGCGCGCGGCCCGGCACCTGGTCGCCATGTCGCCGATCTTGAGCTGGATCGCCTGGTGCTCCCCGATCGGCTTTCCCATGCTCTCGCGCACCTGCGCATATTCGATGGCGCGGTCCAGGGCGGCCTGTGCAACGCCGACACCGCGGGCCGCGATGTTGATCCGGCCCAGTTCCAGCCCGCCGACCGTCTGCCGGAACCCCTGCCCCGGCACGCCGCCGATCAGGTTGGCGGCAGGCAGCCGATAGTCCTCGAAGACCAGTTCGGCCGAATCGATGCCCTTGTAGCCGAGTTTCTTCAGCTTCCGGCCGGTCGAGAAACCGGGGCCCTTCTCCGCGATGAAGAGACTGATGCCCTTGTGGCGCGGTTCGATGTCCCAATCCGTCTTGACCAGCAGGGCAACACAGCCGCCCTCGATACCGTTCGAGATCCAGGTCTTGGCCCCGTTGATCACGTAGGTGTCGCCATCACGCACGGCGCGGGTGCGGATGGCCTGCAGGTCGGTGCCGCAGTGGGGTTCGGTCAGGGCCAGGCCACCGCGCAGGTCGCCACTGGCGAAGCGGGGCAGGAAGCGGGATTTCTGCGCGTCCGTCCCGAACCTTTCCACCGCCGCGGCCATCATCAGGTGGGAATTGAAGATCCCGGTCAGCGACATCCAGACCTCCGAGATGCGCGCGACGATCTTCGAATAGGTCTGGGCGGGAAGGCCGAGCCCGCCCCACTCCCGACCGATCGTGGCCCCGAACAGGCCCAGGTCACGCATCTGCGCCACCATCTCGTGCGGATAGGCCTCCGCATGTTCGAGTTCCAGCACCCGGTCGCGGACGTCGCGTTCCAGCCAGCGGTCGATGGCATCCATCAATTGCCGTTCATCCGCCTCGGTTATGGATTCCCCACTCCGCCCGACGATCTGGCGATCCGTGTCTGTCATTGCGTTCCCTCCCCGGGATGATTGCAGGCCCCGTCAGTCGATCTCGTGACCCCTTCGGGGCACCAGGACGGTGCGACGGTAGGATATCACCAGCGTGCCGTCCTGCTTGAAACCACGGGTCTCCACCGTGACGATCCCGTCGTCGGGGCGCGAGCCGGAGGCACGGGTTTCCAGCACCTCGGATTCCGCCGTCAGCGTATCGCCGTGAAACACCGGCGCAGGCATGCGGATATCGGTCCAGCCCAGGTTGGCCACCGCCTTCTGACTGACATCCGAGACACTCAGCCCCGTGACCACGGAAAGGGTGAGGGCGGAATTGACGATCGGTCGGCCGAACTCCGACTTCGCGGCATAGGCATGGTCGAAGTGCAGCGGATGCTGGTTCATGGTCAACAGGGTGAACCAGGTATTGTCGGCCTCGGAGATCGTGCGCCCGGGTCGATGTTCGTAGATGTCGCCCACCGTGAAATCCTCGAAGCAGCGGCCGAACGATTCCCGCAACCGCCGACCGCCGACCGGCCCGCCGCCGACATCCCTGATGTTCCTGACCATGTTCACCCTCCCCGGTGATCGTGTGCACCCGGCGCATGCTACGCCAACGTCTTGTCCTTGAAACCGCATATGTCGCTGACCCGGCAGCGCGGGCAATCCGGCTTGCGGGCCTTGCAGACATAGCGTCCGTGCAGGATCAGCCAGTGGTGCGCGTGACGCATGAACCGCGCCGGGATGCGTTTCTCCAGGATTGTCTCCACGGCCAGCGGGGTCTTGCCCGCCGCCAGTCCGGTGCGGTTGCCGACCCGGAAGAGATGCGTGTCCACCGCGATGGTCGGCTGTCCGAACCAGATGTTCAGAACCACGTTGGCGGTCTTGCGACCGACCCCCGCCAGTTGCTCCAGTTCCTCCCGCGTGTCCGGCACCTCGCCGCCGTGGCGGTCCAGCAATTGCCGGCTCAGCAGGATCACGTTCTTTGCCTTGTTGCGATACAGGCCGATGGTCTTGATGTAGTCCCGGACGGCATCCTCGCCCAGCGCCAGCATCGCCCGCGGCGTGTCCGCCACCTTGAACAGCGGACCCGTGGCACGGTTCACCCCCACGTCCGTTGCCTGGGCCGACAGCACCACGGCAACCAGCAAGGTGAAGGCATTGGAATAGTCCAGTTCCCCCTTCGGTTCCGGGTTCGCATCGGACAGACGCTGGAAGAACACCTCCACGTCCGCATTCTTCATCCGCGCCATACGTCGCCTCACTGTTCCATTTCCGCCACTCAGTATTCCGGATGCGAACATAAATTCAACAAAAGCCGTGACCTGAGCGGGATGCTGCTATGATCAGGGGTATGGACCCCTGACTGCATCTGTCAGGTGCGGTCACTTCCAAGCAAGGGAAATTGCCGAACATGGAAAAGATGTCCGGACTTTCGGAATCCGTTCTGATCACGCTTTCCGGCCTGATGGCACAGTTCATCGCGTTCCTGCCCAACCTGGTCGCCGCGCTATTGCTGGCACTTGCGGGCTGGATCGTTGCCCGGTTGCTGCGCGCGGTGACGCTGCGCCTGTCCGGTGGATTGGGCCGCCTGACGGATCGCATGCCGCTGGGCCTTGCCGATGTCGCCGGGGGACGCCCCCTCGGCCGCATTCTCGGCGACATCGTCTACTGGTCGATCATGGTGCTGTTCCTGGCCACTGCCGGCAGCATGCTGGGCCTGGATGTCCTGTCCGCCTGGCTGGAAGAACTGATCATCTGGCTGCCCAGCATCCTTTCAGGGCTGCTGATCATCGGCGCGGGCCTGGTCATCGGCAACCTGGCCTACCGGGTGTCGGTGAACATGCTGACGTCCCTGTCGACGACGCAGCGGGAGGTCACGGGCCGCACGCTGCAGGCGGTGACCGTCGGGATGCTGCTGATCGTCGGTGTCGACCAGGTCGGCATCGACGTCACCATCGTCATCACCGTTGTCGGCATCGTGCTGGCGGCCATTCTGGGCGGCGCGGCCCTTGCCTTCGGACTGGGTGCCCGCACCCTGGTCGCGAACCTGATCGGTGCCCGCCACCTGGGCGCGGACTACCGGGTGGGGGAACGCGTGCGCGTCGGCACCCTGGAGGGAACCATCCTGGCCATGACCCCGGTTGCGGTGGTCATCGAGACAGAACAGGGCCGG
Source organism: uncultured Alphaproteobacteria bacterium (assembly GCA_913064755.1). GTDB lineage: Bacteria > Pseudomonadota > Alphaproteobacteria > Minwuiales > Minwuiaceae > Minwuia. The sequence continues at coordinate 16,567 of CAJYBQ010000011.1, read as the reverse complement.
GCATCGATCCCCGCCAAGACCTTCCTCGAGCAAACCAGCACGATCATCGGGGAGGACGTGAGCGATGCGTGATCCCCTCACCCAGATCGTGACCCAGTTCATCATCGAACATCCCAGTGCCGCGGCACGCGCCATGAACGACTGGGAACCCGAGCGCGTTGGCGCAGTCATGGGGCGTCTCGACAGGGAATCCGCCCGCAAGCTGCTGGACCACATGGACCCTCGAGTAGCGTTGCCCGTCCTGCTCGGCATGCCGGATTCGGAGCGCGCGACCCTGGTCCGCAGCATGGCCCCGTCCGACATCGCGCGCATGCTGCGACAGGCTCACGACAGCCATTCGACCGCCTTGCTGGACAGCCTGCCGAAGACACTGCGTGCCCGTGTCGCGCTTGTCATGAGCCAGCCGAAATCCTCGGTCGGTGCCCTGATGGCGACCGAGATCGTTCGTGCCAGGGGCGCCGAAACGGTCGAGACCGTCACCGGTCGCGTGCGGAAGACCCGCCCGGCGGCAGGCGCGCCGATCTACCTGGTGGATGGCGGCAACAAGCCCATCGGCGCCCTGTCGGCGCTGGACCTGATGCGGGCAGCCCCGGACACGTTGATCGCCGACCTGCCGACGGACGAGGTCGCGCCGCTGTCAGCAGCGGCAGCCGTTCACATGGCCGTTGATGACGAAGACTGGCTGAACCACGAGGTCAGGCCCGCCGTCGATCGCCGTGGCCGCCTGGTCGGCTGCATCGGCTACGGCGAGTTGCGCCGGGCATTGCAGGCCGGCACGGCCGCACATCACGACAGCAGCAAGCATTCTGCCCTGGGAACCATCGTGACCCTGGAAACCGGTCTTGCCGGAACCATGACGGCCCTGCTTGCCGGGCGCACCACACCCGAGACCCGGGAGGACCGGGCATGAGCGTCGAAACGGCGACACCGGCGGCCGATGGCGACCTGCTGCTGCTGGTCACGGCCTATGCCGAGAGATTCCCGCGGGAAGCCGCCGCCGGACTGGACGAACTGGAGGCGGAGCAGGTCGTGGCCGCCCTGCGCCCGATGGACCCCGACCACCTGGTCAGCAGCTGGCGTCATATCTCGTCCGGGCAGGCCGCTGCCGTGGCACCGATGCTGGACGATGATGTCATCAAGCTGCTGGTGACACGGATCGACCGCGGCGATGCCGCGCGCCTGCTGAAACCGTTCGAGCCGGAGCGTCGGGAGAGGATCCTGAACGAGGTCGGCGGCAGCGTTCACCGCGAGATCGACGAGATACTGAGCTTCCCGCCGGGCACGGCCGGGCAACTGATGCAGACCGGTGTCATCGTCCTGAGGCATTCGGCCAGCGTCGAGGCCGCGATCCGCCTGTTGCGACAGACCCCGGACTACCAGCCGGTCTCCATCCTGGTGACGGATGACGAGGGCCGCCTGACCGGGCGTGTCCAGTGCAAGGCCCTGCTGCTGGCCGATCCGGCACAGCAACTGTCGGAGTTGACGGTCGGCGTCCCGGCAGCGCTGTCGCCGATGGACCCGCAGACGACGATCGCGGAGACGTTCGAGAAGCTGCATATCGGCGAATTGCCGGTGATCGGCCCCGATGGTCGCCCGATCGGCCTGGTCGGCAACCAGGCAATGATCGAGGCCGTGCGGGCTGACGCGACATCGGCCGCCCAGACCATGGTCGGCGGCAGTCGCGACGAGAACGCGCTGTCCACCAGCCTGTTCGCGGTGCGCAAGCGCCAGCCCTGGTTGCAGATCAACCTGCTGACCGCCTTCCTGGCCGCATCCGTCGTTGGCGTGTTCGAGAACACGATTGCCCAGGTCACCGCACTCGCCATCCTGCTGCCGGTCGTTGCCGGTCAGTCGGGCAATGCCGGGGCACAGGCCCTGGCCGTCACCATGCGTGGCCTGGCGCTGCGGGAAATCCGGGTGGCCGACTGGGTGCGTGTCACGCGCAAGGAAGTCCAGGCCGGCCTGTTGAACGGTATCGGCATCGCCCTGACATGCGGAATCGGGGTGCTGATCTGGAGTGGCAATCCCGGCCTGATGCTGGTCATCGTGGTATCCATGATCATCTCGATGGTCGCGGCCGGTACCTCCGGCGCGCTGGTGCCCATCATCCTGGCAAGGCTGAAACAGGACCCGGCGGTCGCATCGTCGATCATCCTGACGACGGTCACGGACATCGTCGGCTTCTTCTCGTTCCTCGGTATCGCGACCCTGCTGTTCTCCATGCTGGTCTGATGTGTCCCTGAACGCATTGCGGCGGCGGCGCCAATCTGCGATGTGCATGGCTTCTGCCGCCACGCCCCCAAACCGTCGAGGCGTGGCGGCAGACCGGGAAGCGGGCCGGTGATGCCATCCGACAGTGGGACCAACCAGACATGCGCAAACTGTTCGATCTGCCGTATCTGCTGCTGGTTCTGACGCCGCTGTTCTGGGCCGGGAACTTCCTGGTCGGTCGCTTGGTGCATGAAACGGTGCCGCCTGTCGGCCTGGCCTTCTGGCGCTGGGCAGTCGGGCTGCTGATCATCCTGCCGTTTGCCTGGCCGCAGATCCGCCGGGACTGGCCCGTCTATCGCGCCAACTGGCCCATCGTGCTGGTACTCTCGATCCTCGGCGTGAGTTGCTTCAATACCTTGCTCTACGTGGGCGTCGCGCAGACGGAGGCCTTCAATGCCTCCCTGATCCAGTCGACCATGCCGGTCTGGATTGCCGTGCTCTCGTTCCTGCTGTTCAGGGACCGGCCCGGCCGCTGGCAAATCGCGGGGATCTTCGTGTCGCTCTGCGGTGTCGCCACCATCATCATGCGCGGCGACCCGGCCAACATCGGCGACCTGGCGTTCAACCCCGGCGATGTCTGGGTGCTGGTCGCCGTCATCACCTACGGCGGCTATTCCGCGCTGCTGCGTCGCCGGCCCGCGGTCGGGCCGCTCGGCTTCCTGGCCGTGACCTTCATCGTCGGCGACCTGGTGCTGGTGCCGTTCTACATCCACGAGATGGTCGTGCTGGACCGTTATGTTCCACTGAACGGGACTGCCCTTGCGACCGTGCTGTATGTCAGCCTGTTCGCGTCCGTGCTTGCCTACATGTTCTGGAACCGGGGGATCGAACTGATCGGCGCAAACCGCGCGGGCGTCTTCATCCACCTGGTGCCCGCCTTCGTGGCCGTCGGCGCGGTCACGATCCTGAACGAGCATCCGCAACCGTTCCACGCCGCGGGCATCATCCTGATCCTGGGCGGTGTCTTCCTGACCACGCGGCGGGCGTGATAGGCTCTGCGGCCGGTTGCGCAGCCGTGCCGGGTCGCCGGCGCAACACCCGCAAGGCCGGACGCACCTGACGGATCGGGCGAACCAACCGAACGACAGGCCCGAACCAGAACCGCCGGAGAACCAGATGTCCGACAAGGCCCCTGCCCATCGCGTCACGACGGAACCCTGTGCCAAGCGGATCAGGGTGATCTTCAACGGCGAGACGGTGGCCGACACGCTGTCGGCGCTGCTGTTGTTCGAACCACCGATCACCCCGGTCTACTACATTCCCCTGGAAGACATTCCGAAGGCGTTTCGAGAGCCAACGGATCATGCCACGCACTGCCCGTTCAAGGGCGACGCCACCTACTGGAACATCCGGGTCGGGGACCGGGTGGCCGAGAACGCGCTCTGGTCCTACCCGAACCCGATAGGTGCCGTGCCCGAACTGAAGGGCCACGCCGCGTTCTACTGGAACCGGATGGACCGGTGGCTGGAGGAGGACGAGGAGGTATTCGTCCACGTCCGCGATCCGCACGTCCGCCTCGACATCCTGCCGTCCAGCCGCCGGGTGCAGATCGGGCTGGGCGGGACGACACTGGCCGACAGCACACGGGCGCTGTTCCTGTTCGAGACCGGACTGCCGGTGCGCTACTACATCCCCGCGGAGGATGTCGCGCAGGACCTGCTGGCCCGGTCGGAACTGGAAACAGCCTGTCCCTACAAGGGTGTCGCCGGCTATCACCATCTCGACCTGGATGGTTCGCGCCACGAGAACCTCGTCTGGCACTATGCCCACCCGGTGCGTGAAGCCGAACCGATCCGCGACTACCTGTGCTTCTACAACGAACAGGTGGACATCAGCATCGATGGCAAGGCCCAGGCCCGGCCACGGACGAAGTGGTCGCCGCGATGACCATCTGACACGCCTCCACCCCATGACAGGGCAATTTCCCTGGTCGCCACTCTGCCGTAGGCTGTCAGCAGGGTGACAATGCCGCCCCTGCAGGTGAAGCGGGCGGCAGGCAATCAGGCGGCATACAGCAAGCCAGCGGGGGAGACGGGACTTGGCACAGCATCTCGATCAATGGGGCAATCCAGTCACGGCGGCGAACGGTGACGCCGTCGCAGCACTGGACCGGACAATCATGGCCTACCTGGGGTTCCGGCTGGATACCGGCAATCATCTGAAGCAGGCACTGGTCGCGGACCCGGAGATGCCGCTGGCACTGATCTACAGCGGCTTCTTCTTCCTGCTGTTCTGCCATCCGAAGATGCATGCCAAGGGGCTGGCGGCGCGGGACCACGCGGCGCAGGTCATCGCGGGATCCGACGCCAACCCGCGCGAACGCCAATGCATGGCCGCACTGGATGCCTGGGCCGACGGCGACTGGCACCGCGCCAGTGCAGCCTTCGAGAGCATCCTGCTGGATTACCCGCTGGATGCCATGGCGCTGCGGCTCAGCCACTACCTGCATTTCTACCTGGACGGCGGCAAGGCCATGCGGCTGTCGTCGGCCCGGGTGCTGCCGTTCTGGACCATGGATCAGCCCGGTGCCGGTTTCGTCCAGGCAATCCACGCTTTCGGGCTGGAGGAGAACGGCGAATACGCTGCGGCCGAGCGGCACGCCCGGCGGGCCGTGGAGATCAACCCCGCCGACCTCTGGGGCATTCACGCCGGCGCCCACATCATGGAAATGCAGGGACGCCATCACGAGGGCATTGGCTGGATCGCCGCGCAGACCGACCACTGGTCGGCAGACACCAACAACTTCCGGTTCCATGTCTGGTGGCAACGAGCCTTGTTCCACCTGGAACTGGGCGATCACGCGACCGTGCTGGACCTCTACGACCGCGAGATACGGGCTGAATCGACGGAAGAATATCTCGACATAACCAATGGCACCGCCCTGCTCTGGCGGCTGGAACAGCAAGGTGCCGATGTCGGCGACCGCTGGACCGAGCTGGCCGACAGATCGGCGGAGCGGGTCGGGGACCACCTGCTCTGCTTTGCCGACCTGCATTACGCCATGGCGTTCGGCGCGACCGGGCGGGACGATGCAGGCCAGGCCCTGCTGACCGCGATGCGCCGCGGCAACGTCGACGAGACGGGGGCACAGGGCACGGTCTATCGCCAGGTGGGCATTGCCCTGTCGGAAGCCATGATCGACGCCCGCAACGGCCTCCACGACCGCGTGGTCGACGTCCTGCTGCCGCTGCGCCACCTGTTCGCCCTGGTCGGCGGCAGCCACGCCCAGCGCGATATCTTCGAACGCATCCTGCTGGAGAGCGCATTGGCCGCGGGCCGGGCCACCCTGGCGCGCGCACTGGCCGCCGAGCGCATCGATCAGAAGCCGACCAGTCCCTACAACTGGCAGGTTCACGCCCGGGCGCTGGAGATGGCGGGGGACCCGGGCGCCGCGGCAAGGGCACGGCAACGCGCATCCACCCTGGCGGCATGAAGCGGCAATGCGACGGCGGCGGGACGTCGGTCAGCGACGTTTCAGCATCCGGCCGACGCTGAACAGGTTGCGGGGGCGTTCCGCCGGGTTCCGCGGCATCTCCCCCGACAGCACGGCAAACATGCCTCGCCGGAAACTGCAATCGACATGCGTGAACCCGATCTGGCGCATCCAGTCCAGGTGGACCGACAGGGGCGACAGCTGATCCGCCTGCATCTCGTCCAGTGCCGCCGCGATCCCGGGTTCGGAAACGCCCCTTGCCCGGATGTCCGACAACCAGGCCCAGTGCTGGCGCTGGTGCAGCACCTCGTCCTCGCCGGCCACGCGGGTTGCATGCACCAGGACGCCGCCCGGGCGCAGCGTCTGGTAGGTGCGGGAATAGAAATCGATCTTTTCCTCGGCCGTGAATGCCTGCGTGGCCAGGAGCGACAGGACGGCATCGGCAGGCTTGGGCAATCGGGCACGGCGCAGGTCACCGGTCTGGAACGTCAGCCCCGTGTGCTCGCCCGCCCGCTTCCGCGCTGCGTCCAGCGCTCCCTGTGACGGGTCGATGACGGCGATGACGGCCTGCGGCAGTCGGGCCGCTATCCTCGCCGTGGCGAGGCCCTCCGCATCGCCGAGCACGGTGACATCGGGCGTACCCGAAGGGTCGAAACGCAGTTGCTGCACTGCCGCGCCGAGGAAATCGTCGAACACGGGAACCAGGTGCTGCTGCCCGCCGGGTTTCTCATCTTCCAACATGTCGGCCACCGGCAATCATCCTCCCCTGCCGTGCTGCTGAACCGGGATCAGCCTCAAAGAAAAGGGGCCGCCGAACCTGTCGGCGACCCCCAGTCATTTCAGCCTTGTGGGCCGGTCCCGTCAGGAACCGGAACCAACGGAGCCGTCGATGATGTCACCGAAACGCTGCCAGCCTTCGCCCTTGAGGCGCTGCAGCTGCCACTGCTCGATCGGATAGAAATCCGTCGCGCTGGTGTTGATCGTGACACCCGGCAGAAGCATCGGCGCACGGAAGTTCTTCAGGTTTGCCGCCTGGGCCATGATGTTCTCACGGCTCAGATCGTCACCGGCCTGCTCGAGCGCCTGCACGAGCGTGTGGCAAACGGCCCAGCCATAGGCGGTGAAGGCATCGGTCTTGTCACCGTCCGGATAGTACTCGTCCATCCAGGCGTTCCAGGCCTTGTACTCGTCGTGCGTCTGCCATTCCGGATCGGTCGGATCCATCAGGTACGCAGCGGAGATCATGCCCTGGCCCTTTTCAAAGCCGGCCTTGGAAACAACCGAGCCGATCGAGTTGGACACGGAGTTCAGCAGGTGCAGCGGCGCCCAGGTCAGTTCGAAGTTCTTCGCGATCGCCTGTGCGGCAAACTTCGGCGTGGTCACGTTGTAGAACGTGTCGGCGCCGGAGTTCTTGATGTTCACGATCTGCGAATCGATCGTCGGGTCGGTGACCTCGAAGGATTCACGCGAAACGATCATCGAGTCGGCCTTGTCGCCCAGACCGTTCTCGAGGCCGTGGACGTAATCCTTACCGTAGTCGTCGTTCTGGTAGAGGATGCCGATCTTCGCGTCAGGCTTGGTTGCCAGCACGTAGCGGGCATACACGACACCTTCGGACTGGTAGTTCGGCTGCCAGCCCATGGTCCACGGGAAGTTCTTCGGGTCGCCCCACTTGGTGGCACCGGTCGCGACGAACAGCTGCGGCACCTTCTTCTTGTTCAGGTAGGTGTGAACAGCGGAATTGGTGGGCGTGCCCAGACCCTGGAAGACAAACGCGACCTTCTCGCGCTCGACCAGCTTGCGGGTCTGTTCCACGGTACGCGGCGGGCTGTAGCCATCGTCGACCGAGATGAAGTTGATCTGGCGACCATTGACGCCACCTTCACCGTTGAACTTGTCGAAGCAGGCACCAACGGACTTGCCGATGGAGCTGTATGCAGCGGCCGGACCGGAATACGGGTTGGTATTGCCGATCTTGATTTCCTTGGCGGTGACACCGGGCGCGTTGCGCGCTTCGGCGGCACCCATGGCGACGGTCAGCGCGACCGCGGATACCATGGTTGTCGTGAACAATTTCATATCTGTCTCCTCTGTTGCACGTCGGGCTTGTTGCTTTCCGAAGGTCCCGGCCCGTACCGGACCCTCGGTTATCAGAATGCAGTGATCCTAGCGCTTGGTGCTGATCCGATGCACCAAAATTTGCGCGAGGCCCGCCGCTCCCATGGGCATCACGTAGACCGTGAAGATCAGGAACAGGCCGTAGATCAGGCCCGTCAGCCCCTGGGGATTGTTGATGTAGTTCTCCAGGCTGGTCGCCACGAGGTCGGCAAAGTTGGGGATTTCCAGCACGAACCAGCCACCGAAGATGGCTCCGAACAGGCTGGCGATACCGCCAACGACACCGCCGACCAGGAACTTGATCGCTTCGGCAAAGGTGAAGCTCTCAGGCGCCAGGTACTCATCCATGATCGCGAACAGGGATCCGGCAACACCGGTGTACATGGCACTGACACCAAAGGCAGCCGACTTGAAGATCGACGTGTTGATGCCCATCGTCTTCGCCGAGAGCGGGTTGTCGCGGATCGCGATCAGGGCCCGCCCCGTGCGCGAATGCACCAGGTTCCAGGCACCGGCAAACATGATCACCGCCACGAAGGCCGTGAACATGTACTTCCAGCGGTCCACCGAGAGTTCCTCGCCGGTGATGGACTGGACGATGCTGTCGACCCACACGGGCGGATAGGGCGTGTCGAGCACGATACCCTGCACGCCGCCGGTCAGATGGGCGATGCCATCGTATTTCAGCAACTGCGGTGTCGCGATGGCCAGCGCGAAGGTCGCGAGGGCCAGGAACAGCCCGTCAAGCCGAAGGGCCGGAAGACCGAACAGGAAACCCGCAACGAAGCAGACAATCGCCGCCGGGATGATGGTGGTCCAGTAGGGCATGCCCAGCTGTTCCATCATGATCGCCGTCGAATAGGCGCCCACTGCAAAGAAGGCGCTGTGACCGAGGGAGAACTGACCGTTGAAGCCGGTCAGCAGGTTCAGCCCCAGCACGGCAAGCATGTACATCAGGATCTTGCCGAATTCGTAGATGTCATAGCCGTCGTAGACCATGGGCAACACGACAACGGCAGCCAGCAGGGCGTACAGGCCCACGCGCTCCAGCAGCGGCAGGGGAACGCCAAGGACGAAGATGCGGTCCTTGGGGTTCTGGTTCAGGAAGGCCGGCACGGTGCCGGACGTTTGAGTGCTTGCCATGATCAGACCCTCTTCACGACCACGCGGCCCAGCAGGCCGGCAGGTTTGACCAACAGGACAACGATGATCAGCACCAGCGCGACAGTCAGCTTCAGCTGGCTGCCGACGACGAAGGTGCCCATCCAGTTCTCCAGGATACCGACCATGAAGCCACCGATCACGGCACCCAGCGGGCTGGTCAGCCCACCGACAACCGCACCGGCAAAGCCGTAGAGCAGGGTACCCAGCATCATGTCAGGCGTCAGGAAGGTGATCGGGGCGATCAGCATGCCCGCAACCGCACCGACGGAGGCCGCCAGGCCCCAGCCGAGTGCCAGCATGAAGCCGACGCGGACACCGACGAGACGCGCCGATTCGGGCGCCGCGGCCGCCGCACGCATGGCCAGGCCGATGGGCGTGAAGCGGAAGAAGGCGTAGATCATGCCAAGCATGACCAGCGTCACCGCGATCATTCCCACCCGATGCGAACTGATCACGCCTTCAATGAATGGCGTGTGCCCGAAAGGTGTCTCGAAATTCTTCGGCGTGAAGTCGAAGAGGAAGCCGGCCAGGCTGTTGAACATCGAGAACAAGGCGATGAAGACGATGATGTGGCTGAGCACCGGCGCGTCGCTGATCGGCGCGAAGACGATGCGTTCGATCGCGGCGCCACCGATGAACGAGATGACGATGCAGACCACGAAGGCAACCCAGAAAGGCAGCCCCAGTCCCGCATCATCCATCAGGTACCATGCGATATAGGTTGAAAACATGGCCATCTCGCCCTGGGCGAAATTGAAGTGATCGATGGCCTGGTAAATCATGACGACGGCGAGGGCAAGGCAGGCATAGATCGCGCCTGTTGCAAGTCCGCTAACCGTCTGTTCGATGAAAAGATCCATGTCTGGACGTGCCCCGTCAGTAACCGAGATAGGATTTGCGAACCTGCTCGTCATCCATGATCTGGTCCGCCGGACCTGTCATGGCGACGTTGCCGGTTTCGAGAAGATACGCGTTCTTGGAAATCGCGAGCGCCAGGTTGGCGTTCTGCTCGACAACCAGCATCGATACGCCTTCGTCCCGATTGATCTGTCCCAGGATGCGGAACAGCTCTTCGGTGATGATCGGTGCCAGGCCGAAAGACGGCTCATCCAGCAACATGATCTTCGGGCGCAGCATCAGGGCGCGACCGACGGCAAGCATCTGCTGCTCACCACCCGACAGCGTTCCCGCCTGCTGGTTGCGACGTTCCTTGAGGCGCGGGAAATAGTGATAGACACGCTCGTAATCCTTCTCGATCTCCCGATACCGGCGCGTGACGGCGCCCAGCCGGAGATTTTCCTCCTGCGAGACGCGGACAAAGGTGCCGCACCCTTCCGGTACATGCGCGATCTTGTGCTTGGCGACGATCGCTTCCGTGGACATGCCGACGACGTTCTCGCCCTCGACGGTGATCGAACCGGCGGACTTCACCATGCCGCAGATCGCCCGCAGCGTGGTTGTCTTGCCCGCGCCGTTGGCTCCCAGGACGGCGGTGATTTCGCCTTCCTCGAGGCTCAGATCGAAGCCATGCAGTGCCTCGATCTGGCCGTAATAGGCCTTGAGGCCTTTGATTTCCAGCAACGCCATCAGCTACCAGTCCCCAGATAGGCCCGGATGACTTCCGGGTCGTTCTGCACTTCCTCGGGCGTGCGCTCGGCGATCTTCTTGCCGAAGTCGATGGCCACCACCTTGTCGGAGATGCTCATCACCAGGCCCATGTGATGTTCGACGAGCAGCACGGTGATACCGCGATCATCGCGAATCTGCTTGATCACGTTGCCGAGCTCTTCCAGCTCGTCGTGATTCAGGCCACCCGCGGGCTCGTCCATCAGCAGGAGTTCGGGTTCGGAAGCCAGCGCACGCGCAAGCTCGACCCGTTTCTGGGTGCCGAACGGCAGGCCGCCGACCGCCGTGTGCGCCACGGCACCGAGGCCGAGATAGTCGATCAGGGCCGCGCTGCGTTTGCGCAGTGCCTGTTCTTCCCTGCCACGCCAGGGCAGCCGCAGCGCGTTGGACATGAAGTCACTGCGCGTCGCCGAATGCCCGCCGACCATGACATTCTCCAGAACCGTCATGGTGCTGAACAGCGCCAGGTTCTGGAACGTACGGCCGATACCGATGTCCGCAATGTGGTGCGGCGGGCTCTCGAGGATCGTCTTCCCCTTGAACCGGATATCACCATCATTCGGGATGTAGAGGCGGCTGAGGCAGTTGAACAGCGTGGTCTTGCCAGCGCCGTTCGGCCCGATAAGGCCGACGATCTTGCCCTCAGGCATGGTGAAGGAAACACCATCAAGGGCAACGATGCCCCCGAAGCGAACCTGCACGTCCTCAACTTCAAGAATATCCGTGCTCATCGCCACCCTCCGGTAGCGGTGCACGATCGCGTCGTTTCTCGGCGCAACCGTCTGCCTCCCTATAGTCCCCAAAACGCCCGGTCTTGATGCCGGCCCGGCCCAGTCTACCCACGAGGGTATCGCTCGATACTTCCCGGTAAAATCGACTGGCCAGTGTTAATAGCAAGGAACGATGCTCCGTCAAGCTTTGTCCCGAAGCTGGCCCTGCTGATACAGCATGTTGTCCGTCCGCGCGGGGGTGCCTATTGTGCCGCTTCACGTGATGTTCTTAGTGGGAGGGATGACATGCGCAGCATGCAGTTTGACGAATATGGCGCGGAACTGAAGGAGTTTACCTACGACCAGCCGGTGCCGCAGGGCGCTGAGGTCCTGGTGAAGATCGACGCCTGCGGCGTCTGCCATTCCGACATTCACCTGCACGAAGGCTATTTCGACATGGGCGGCGGCAACAAGGCCGACGTGACCCGTGGCCGGAAGCTTCCCTTCACGCTCGGGCATGAAATCGTCGGCGAAGTCACCGCGATCGGGCCGGATGCCAAGGGCGTCGCGGTCGGTGACAAGCGGATCGTCTATCCCTGGATCGGCTGCATGAACTGCCCGACCTGCGACGGCGGCAACACGCAATTGTGTGCCAGCCCGCGCAACCTGGGTGTCCAGGTCGACGGCGGCTACTCGACCCACGTGATGGTCCCGGATGCGCAGTTCCTGTTCGACTACGAAGGCATCCCGACCGGCCTGGCCGCGACCTATGCCTGTTCCGGCATCACCGCCTACGGTGCCCTGATGAAGGTCAAGGATGCCGCCGAAGCCGGCGGTTTCGTGGGCATCATCGGCGCTGGTGGCGTCGGCATGGCCGGCCTGATGATCGCCATGGCCGCGATCAAGGCCAAGACAATCGTCTTCGACATCGACCAGGCGAAGCTGGACGCGGCGACGGCTGCGGGTGCGGATTACGTCTTCAACCCGGCGGACCCGGCGACGCGCAAGGAAGTCGCCAAGCTGACCGGTGGTGGCCTGCCCGGTGCCGTCGACTTCGTCGGCTCCGACAAGACCGCGACCTTCGGTGTCACCTCGCTGGGGGCCAGCGGCGTGCTGGCCATTGTCGGCCTGTTCGGTGGCTCGCTGACGGTGCCGGTGCCGCTGTTCGCCTTCAAGAACATCACTGTCCGTGGCTCCATGGTCGGCAGCCCGGCCGAGATGAAGGCGCTGATGGACCTGGTGAAGCAGGGCAAGGTTCCGCCGCTGCCGGTGGCCAGCCGCCCGCTCGATGCCGCGTGGGAGACGCTGGAAGACCTGCGGGCAGGCAAGATTGTCGGTCGCGTGGTGCTGGAACCCTGATCGGGCCGGAACCATCGACCGCGGGTACGAAGATTTCACTGAAACGACAACTGACACTACATAGGGGAGGAAGCCAGCATGGCTAAACTGATGGACGGCAAGGTTGCCGTGGTAACGGGCGGTGGCGGTGCCATCGGTGGCGAGATCGCGAAGATGATGGCGGCACATGGTGCTTCGGTCGTGGTCAATGACCTCGGCGGTGCCGTGTCCGGTGACGGCAATGACGAGAAGCCGGCCCGTGACATCGTCGACCTGATCAACGACGGCGGCGGCAAGGCCGTCCCGCATTTCGGCTCGGTCGCCGAACGTCGCGACGCCGAGGACATGATCAAGACCGCCACCGATGCCTTCGGCAAGATCGACGTCGTGGTCAACAATGCCGGCATCCTGCGCGACGTCATCTTCCACAAGATGAACGAACCCGACTGGGACATGGTGATCGCCGTGCACCTGAAGGGCAGCTTCAATGTCGCCCGCTCCGCCGCACCCTATTTCCGGGAGCAGGGTTCGGGTTCCTACATCCACTTCACCTCCACCTCCGGGCTGATCGGCAACTTCGGCCAGGCGAACTACGCGGCGGCGAAGTTGGGGATCGTGGGCCTGTCGAAGTCGATCGCGCTGGACATGAACCGCTTCGGCGTTCGCTCCAACTGCATCTCGCCGTTTGCCTGGTCGCGCATGATCGGCACGATTCCTTCAGACACGCCGGAACAGAAGGCCCGCCTGGCTAAGATCCAGCGCATGACCCCGACACAGCAGGCACCGCTGGCTGTCTACCTCGGCTCCGATTCTTCCAGCCATGTGACCGGCCAGATCTTCGGTGTGCGCGGCAACGAGATCTTCCTGTTCAGCCAGCCCCGGCCGATCCGCTCCACGCACAACAGCGAGGGCTGGACGCCGGAAACCATCGCCGATCACGGCATGCCGTCGCTGGAGAAGTCCTTCTTCGACCTCGACCGCTCCGCCGACATCTTTTCCTGGGACCCGGTCTGACCGGGTAACAGGCAAGGTCTCAAAGGGGAGGAAACAGGAAGATGGCAATCAACTACGACCACCTGATGAACTATCCGATTCCGGATGGCGTTCAGGACATGAACTTCCGCGATGCGATCATCTATGCGCTCGGCATCGGTATCAGCCAGGACCCGCTCGACAAGCGGCAACTGCGGTATACCTATGAAGACGCCCAGAAGGTGTTCCCGTCCATGGCAGTCGTGCTGGCCGGCCCCGGTTTCTGGGTCAAGAACGACGATACCGGGGTGGACTGGGTCAAGGTCCTGCATGGTGAGCAGGGCATGGAGATCCACAAGCCCATTCCGGTGAACGGCAAGCTGACCGGCAAGTCGGTCATGACGGAAATCATCGACAAGGGTGCCGGCAAGGGCGCCCTGATGTATTCCGAACGGGTTGTCTATGACGAGTCCGGCGACAAGGTGTGCACCCTCACCTCCACGACCTTCGGACGTGGTGATGGCGGTTTCGGCGGTGAGGCCAAGGCCGCGCCAAAACCGCATGCCCTGCCGGACCGGGCACCCGACGGCTTCGTGGACATGGCAACACGGCCGGAGGCGGCGCTGATCTACCGCCTGTCGGGGGACTACAACCCGCTGCATGCGGACCCCGATGTTGCCACGGCGGCAGGCTTCAAGGCGCCGATCCTGCACGGTCTGTGCAGCTTCGGCATCGCCTGCCATTCCCTGGTCAAGGCGCTGTGCGACTATGACGGTGACCGCCTGAAGAAGATGGGGCTGCGGTTCACCTCCCCCGTCTACCCGGGCGAGACCCTGCGTACCGAGTACTGGCAGGACGGGTCCGAAATCTCGTTCCGCACCACGGTGCTGGAACGCGATACCGTTGTCCTGAACAACGGCTACGCGACCATAGCCTGACCCGGGCGCATGCGTCGTGCATGCGTGCCCGATGACTGTCCGAAGGCCCATCCGACCCTTGTCGTCGGGTGGGCCTTCGACGAGTCACATTCTGTCGACTCCCCTTGCGCGACACGTCATTTCGCACCGCAAGGCTTGCCGATCATCCCCCTGGAAATGGGCAGTATCTGCCCGCTGTCATGCGCTGACACAGCCATTCGAGCCCATGTGTTCCGCCATGAAACGCAATTGGATCACGCGTCTCGCGATGGCACAGAAGCGGTTCTGGCATGCGGATTGCTGACCAGTTGACAACCAGAGGGAAGAGATGAATTCCCGGCGTCCGTCGAGAGAGGCAAGCAGCATGACCAGAAGCCCCCAGAATCGCCGCAGTCATACCAGGATCAATCTGACCGGTCGCACGATCGTGGAAATCGGCAACCAGGCCATCAAGGTATCCGGAACCCTGCTGGACATAAGCCTCGGCGGAGCCCGGCTGAAGGTCGGTGAAATGACCGACTGGTCGCTGCGCCAGGTCGCGGTCACGGTGGACGGCATGCGAACCGTTGCCGACGTTGTCTGGAGCCGCGCGGGCGAGATCGGCCTTCGCTTCAGGTCTACTGGTCAGGACGCGGTTTCAGCCGTCGACCTGTTCGAATACATCATCCTGGGTGAATACCGTGAACAGTCCCCGACCGCCCGCACGTGGCAACCGTCGTCCTGCACGGAATGAAGTCGATCCCCGCCGCCGCCCTGACCGGGCCGGCCAGGAGCCCATGGCACGGGCAGTGCCCCAGGAGACCATGACGACACGACCGACCGCCTGACTACCGCGCCGCTGCCACCCGGCCCCTGCCCGAGGTGATGTGATGCCGCTCAGGTCCCCGACTTTCCGGAACCCGGAAGCCCCCGTCGCTCAGAGAGTGCTGGTTTCGCTCACACGGTAGCGCTTGATCTCGCGCGAGATGAATTCCAGGCTGGCGAGTTTCTCGCGGAAGACCGTCATGTGCGGGGCCTGGGAATGCGCCTTCAGCGCTTCGTCGCTTTCCCATTCCTCGAAGACACGAAACGCGCCTTCCTCCGTCAGATCGGCATGGAATGCATATGTCATGCAGCCGTCTTCCTTGCGTGTCTCGGCACCCACGGCGATCATCGCGACCTTCGCCGCCTCGCTGCTGCCCGGCGCAACACGGATTGTTCCACTGACCACGATCATGACATCCCCCACGAACTCGGATTCCGCAACCGACCCTGCCGCCCGGGCGTCCGGGGCAACGGGTCAGTTCTTGTAGTAGTTCTTGTACTTTCCGTAATAGTAGCTGGCACCGGAATAATAGTAACCGTAGCGCGCCTGCTTCGACATGTTCATCTGCGCCAGCACGGCGCCGGTGACCTTCACGCCGTTCTCCCGCAGCCGGTCCAGGCCCGACTTCACGACCTCGCGCGGGGTGTCGTCCCACTTGATGACGTAGATCAGGGCATCGCTGATCTGGCTGATCACCAGGGCGTCGGAAACAGCCAGCGTCGGGGCCGCGTCCAGCACCACCGTGTCGTAGATTTCCTTCAGCTGGTCCACCATCCGCTCGAACGCCTTCGACGACAGCAGGTCGATGGCCTGGGCCGCGGTCTCGCGCGCCGGCAGCGCATGCACGCCCGACGGATGATCCTGGTGGATCGCTTCCATCAGGTCGTTGCGCCCGGTCAGGACGTCCAGGATGCTGATCGTGTTGTCCAGGCGCAGGGTGTGATGCAGCGACGGGCGGCGCAGGTCGCAGTCGACGGGGTCGCGGCGGCGGGGCGACAGTGCGGCGCGGGTCATCGGGCGGAGGACGGCCCCGTTCAGCCAGCCCGACAGCGCGTCGGGGACCTCGTCGAGAACCGTCCCGATCGCAGCGAGCCGGCCTCGTTCGAGATCGAGACGAGCGCGATGCAGCAGGGCGCGTGCGCGGGCGGCATTGCTGCCCGCTTGTTCGCTCAGGCGAGCCGATTCGTCGAGTGCCTCACCCGCGGCGAATCGG
>CAJYBQ010000010.1 GCA_913064755.1 uncultured Alphaproteobacteria bacterium | reverse complement strand
GCAATGCCAGCGGCGGGAATTTCCGGTTCGACGCACTGGGCAAGGTCGCGGTGCGGGGCCGCGCGCGGGAGATTTCCGTCTGGCGGGTGGTGGAGTGACCGCCCGTCGGCCCGTCACCCGCCGTGCAATGCGGTGATGGCCCTTTCTGCCGCGATGCGACCCGACCGGATCGCCCCTTCGATGGTCGCGGGCAGGCCGCGCACCGTCCAGTCGCCGGCCAGCCAGACATTCGCGAGATGACAGTCGGCACCGGGGCGCAGCGGTTCGTTGGCCGGGGTCTCGGCGAAGGTGGCGCGGCGTTCCTTCACCACGCGGCAGGCCGGTTCCGGCATGTCTGTCTGGCCAAGCGCCACCGCGACTTCCGGCCAGATGCGGCTGGCGAGGGTCCCTGCATCGGTATCGGCATGGCGGTCGGCGGCACTGACCGTCACGGCGGCAATGCCGTCGCGGACGAACAGCCATTGCGCCTCTGAACGGGTCATGCCGGTCAGGGGCGGCATGTGATCCGCCTTCGCCCCCACGTCGAAGTGCAGGTTCAGGATCATGCGCGTACCGGTGGGGACGGCTTGTTCGGGCAACAGGTCGGGCAGGTTCCAGCTTGGCAGGGCCAGGATCAGCTGACTGCCCGTCGGCAGGTCCAGGCTGCCACGCGATGTCTCCACGGCGACCACCCGACCGTCACCGGCCCGCGTCAGGCCCCGCACGCGTTCGCCGAACCGCAGTTCCACGCCCCTTTCGCGCAGGCGCTGCACCGCCGGATCGATCAGGCTGTCGGCCAGGCTGTGCATGACGGTCACGGGGCGCGACATGCGTTCCCCCCTCGCGAAGGTCAGGCGACAGGTGGCGGCGAGCAGGCGTGCCGACGCTTCGGCAGGGTCCGTGTTCAGGGCGGCAACGGAGAGCGGCTCCCAGAACCGCTCCCACAGCGGGCCCTTGCGGGGAATGCAGTCGCCGACCGTTGCCGCGGGCCCTGCCAGCAGCAGGCGCAGGGCGGGCAACCAGTCGCTGATCCGTGCGCCGGGGACGGATCGTCGTGCGGCGGTGATCCACCAGGGCAGCGGTCCGCGGTTGGGCCGCACGGTCCAGCGTTCGCCGCTGATGACATCGACGAACGGATAGGTCGCGGGCGCACCGATGCGTACCCTGTCGGTCGCACCGATCTCCGCCAGGTAGGTGAAGACCGCGGTATTGGCCGTCATCATCAGGTGATTGCCATTGTCGATGACGCGGTCCAGCAGCGGATCATGAAAGCTGCGACAGCGACCACCGGCAGCGGGGGCGGCCTCCAGCACCGTCACCGGGTGCCCTGCCTTGCCGAGTTCGAGCGCAGCGGCAAGACCCGCCAGTCCGGCCCCGACAATGACGGTTCGCGGCTGGGTCATGCGGGTCGCCACATCAGATGGTCAGCGCCCGCAGCGCAAGCACGGCCCTGGTCAGCGGTGACAGGCTCAACCGTCGTGTCGGCTCGGCAAAACCACGACGACGCAGACCGGCAAGGTAGGTCCGGTAGATCATCGCCATCAGCAACGCGGGGCGCAGCTTCCGCCGGTCGTGCTGTTCCGCCTGCGCGCGGGCGTCGGCAAACCGCGCCTCGGCCTCGGCCAGCAGTTCATCGCAGACATGGCGCACGCCGGGCTGGCGCACGGTCTCCGCCGCCGTCGTGACGGTCACCCCGTGCCGCGCCAGCAGGTCGGCGGGCAGGTACAGACGTCCCGCGTCGGCATCCTCGCCAATGTCGCGCAGGATATTCGTCAGTTGCAGGGCGTCGCCCAGCGCCAGGGCGAACTGGGTCGCCCGCGGCTCCCCGAACACGGGCACGGACAGCAGGCCGACCGACCCGGCAACACGGCGGCAATAGAGATGCAGCCCCGCGCGGTCCATCGGCGGCACCGTTCCGAAATCCATGTCCACGTCCATCAGCATGCCGGCGATCAGCTCGTGGAACTCCGCCTTGGGCAGGTCGTAGCCCTCCAGCGCCGGGGCCAGCGCGATGGCCGTCGGCCGGGTCGGGTTGCCCATGTGCAGCGCCTCGATCTCGGCCCCCCAGGCGGCCAGGGCATCGCGCTTCGCACCTTCCTCGCCCGGTTCGTCGGCAATGTCGTCGATTTCCCGGCAGAAGGCATAGATGGCGTACATCGCCTTCTGTCCCGGCGGTGGCAGGGCGTTCATGCCGCGCGCGAACGAGGTGCCGGACCGGTTGACGACATCGCGGACGTGACGTTCGGCGGCTTCGGTGGGGGTCATGCGGTTCGCCCCGCGACCTGGCGCAGCCCGAAGCCCGCCGCCGCGAACAGGGCGATCCGCGCGGCGGTGGCCTTCGACAGCGCGATGCGGTGGCGCAGCGGGTCCCCCGCGCGGAGGTCTGCGACCAGCCGTTTCGCCAGGGCCAGGATCACGGCTGATTCGGCCCCCAGGCGACGGCTGCGCAACCGTGCGGGAAATGGCGAAGCCTGGCGCAACAGGTCATCACATGTGTCCAGGCACTGGTCCAGAACCCGCCGCAGCGCCGGGGACGTGCTCGGCTGGTCGAGCGCCGACGGGTCGATGGCCGCTGCCTGCAGCCAGTCGGTCGGCAGGTAGACGCGGTTCATCCGACGGAAGTCATCCTGGCAGTCCTGCAGGTGGTTGATGATCTGCAGGGCGTTGCAGAGCGGATCGGCGATGGTCAGCCGCGCCGGATCCTCGCCATGCAGTTCCAGCAGGTAGCGTCCGACCGGCGCGGCGGAACGGTCGCAATAGTCGATCAGCGCTTCCATCGTGGCATGGCGCGTCTGCGTCGCGTCCTGGCGAAAGGCGCTCAACAGGTCATGGGCGTGGCGGTCGCGGACACCCGTTTGCCTCAGGCTTTCGCGCAGCCGCAGGGCGGGGGCCAGGGCCAGGGCCGGGTCATTGCTGCCATGGGTCAGGGCACTGGCGAAGGCATCCAGGCGTTCGAGTTTCTGCGTCGGGGTCGCGTCGGGATCGTCGGCAATGTCGTCGGCGCTGCGGGCGAAGGCATAGAACGCGGCCACGTGAGGCCTGAGGCGACGGGGAAGCAGAAAGGATCCGACGGGAAAGTTCTCGTCACGGGCCTGCTTCGCGATCGTGTCAGCGCCCACTGCCGCGCCGGCCGAATGTCCCCGGGCCTGTAACTGAGCCGCCATCGTGTGTTCACGCTCCCCCATGCGGGTGTCGGCCAGCAGACCATGAAACCGGATCACGGATCGACCACGACCGAGCTTTACAGGATTGGTCGTTGGGGGAGAAGGGCTTGCGACCATGCCGGGCGGGCAGGCGCGATGATGCCGCTCTCCACCCATGAGTGTTGTGATGCTGTTTCTGCACGATTGATCACGACGGGCCGCCCCTATAGTCTCTGCCGCAACAACGACATCAACGTGTCAAAACCAGGGAGGATATCTATGCTTAACAAGACGCTGAAAGGCGTGGCGGCAGTGGCCGTTGCGCTGGGTATGGCCGGTGCCGCGCAGGCAGGCAGCCATTCCGACATGGTCGACGGTCCCGCCGTCACCTGGAACCATTCCATCTGGGGCAAGCCCCGCGCCTATACGGCTGGCCTGGAATACATCGTCGCCGAACTGGACCGCCGCACGGGTGGCAAGTTCCAGTACAAGCTGTCCTACGGTGGCCTGTCCAAGCCGCGCGAGAACCTGGACGGCATCCAGCTGGGCGCCTTCGAAGCTGCGAACTTCTGCAACTTCTACAGCCCGGAAAAGACGCCTTCCTCGATGATCTTCTCCCTGCCGTTCCTGCCGATCGGTGACTCGGACGTCCGGATCATGGCGTCGGATGCCTACTACCCGAATCCGCACTTCAAGAAGGAAATGGCCGTCTGGAACTCCATGATCTACATGGCCGGTATCCTGCCGCAGTATGAATTCCTCGGTCGCGGCAAGCCGCCGAAATCGCTGGAAGACTGGAAGGGCATGCGTGTCCGCGCCGGTGGCGGTGTCGCCAAGGCGATGGAGAAGCTCGGCGCGACGCTGATGACCGTCCCGGCGACGGAAGTCTACACGCTGCTGGAACGCGGCACGGTTGACGCCGTTTCGTTCCCCTACACGTATGCCCACGCGGCCTACAAGGTGAATGAAGTCGCGACCTGGTTCACGGGCAACTTCCAGCCCGGTACCGCTGACTGCCCGACGGTGTTCAACATCGACGCGTGGAATGCCCTGCCGAAGCAGTACCAGGATCTGCTGATGGAACTGAAGACCACGGCCTACGACAAGATGCGCGAAGCCTACGAGGCTGCCGACAAGGTCAACATCCCGATGTTCCAGTCGCAGCTGACCGAAATCCGCTTCACGCCCGAAGAGCTGGCCATGTTCCGCAAGGAAATCGGCGAGCCGCTGTGGAAGGAAGCTTTTGTCGACGCCTATGGCGGCAAGATTCCGGCACAGGAACTGCTGGACTTCCTGCTGGCCGAAGCCGACAAGGCTGCTGCCGGTAACTGATATCGGCACGATGAGTAAGGGGCGGGCCCATGTCGGGTCCGCCCTACTTCATGCAATCAGTTTTCTTTTTGAAATTGTTGACTGATTTCGTTTTTCGGGGGAGGGGCGGGCATGGACACGACGCATGACGAATCCAATCTGGGTTTGATCGACAGGGTGGTTGCGTCTGTCGAGACGGCCTTCAACGGCATCGCGGCAGCATCGATATTCTTCCTGATGCTGCTGGGCGTTTCACAGATTGTCGGGCGAAACTTCGGCTATCCGATGTGGGGCTACATCGACTTCGTCGAGCAGTCGATCGCCATCTTCGCCTTCATGGGCATCGCCTATTGTCAGCGCACCGGTGGACATGTGCGCATGGACCTGGTGCTGCGCGGACTGAAGGGGCGCTGGCTGTGGTTCTGCGAGACCCTCGCCATCCTGCTCTCGATGGGTGTCATCGCGGTGCTGATCTATTACGGCTACACCCATTTCGAGCGCGCATACGTGCAGGGTGACTCCACCATCGACGCGAATTTCCCGGTCTGGCCGTCGAAGCTGATCGTGCCGGTGGCGTTCAGCCTGCTCTGGCTGCGCCTGGCCATCCAGCTCTTCGGTTACGGCCGTTTGCTGGTCGACCCGTCCAGGACGCCGGTTGGCGTGCCGACGATCCCATCCATCGAAGATATCGCGAAGCAGGATATCGACGTCACCGGTGAGAACGCACCGGACAATGGCGGCCGTGGCCCGCGGGGAGCAGCCTGATGATCACAGATCCGCTGACAATCGGCATCATCGGCATGGTGGTGCTCCTGTTGCTGCTGGCACTCGGGATGCGCGTTGTCTTCGCTTGCGCCCTTGTCGGCATGGTCGGCATCACTGCCGTCCTCTATGCCAAGCCCAATTTCGACCTCATGAAGGCCTTTCTCGCCGGTGCCGGCATCTCCGGTCTGACACCGCATTCAAAGGCCGTCAGTTATACCCTGAGCGTCCTGCCGATGTTCATCCTGATCGGGTATCTCGCGTTCTACGCGGGCATCACCAAGTCGGTCTTCGAGGCGGCACGGCGCTGGATCGGCTGGCTGCCCGGCGGCCTCGCGGTTGCGAGTGTCTTCGCGACGGCGGGTTTCGCGGCCGTATCGGGGGCATCCACCTCCACGGCTGCCGTCTTCGCCCGCATCGCCATCCCGGAGATGCTGGCGGCGGGCTATGACCGCAGGCTGGCGGCCGGCGTGGTTGCCGCCGGTGGCACGCTCGCGTCGCTCATCCCGCCGAGCGCGATCCTGGTGATCTACGCCATCATCGTCGAGGCCTCGGTGCGTGACCTGCTGCTCGCGGGTTTCATCCCCGGTGTTCTCTCCGCCATCATCTACGCCGGGCTGATCGTGCTGCGGGCCTGGCGCAATCCCGCGCTGGGCCGACCGATCCGCGGTTACACCTGGGGCCAGCGGTTCGAATCCCTCCCCGGTACATTTCCCATCCTGCTGGTGATCGTCATCATCATGGGCGGCATGTACATGGGTTGGGCGACGCCGACCGAGGCCGGTGCGCTGGGTGCCTTTGTCGTGTTCGTCTTCGCGGTCCTGCGCGGCATGAACCGGAGGCAGTTCACGGACGCGATGCTGGAAACGGCGAAGCTTACCGTGATGATCTTCTCCATCATCTGGGGCGTCCTCGTCTTCGTCAGGTTCCTCGGCTTTGCCCGCCTGCCCGAGAACTTTGCCCACTGGATCGTCGAACTGCCGCTTGATCCCTGGACCATCATGATCCTGATCCTGCTCGCCTACGCGGTGCTGGGCATGTTCATGGATGCGATCGGCATGTTGCTGCTGACCCTGCCGGTGGTCTATCCGGCAGTCGTGGCGCTTGGCCCGGGGCTCGGCTTCGAGCCGGGCAGCGGAGACGTGGCGATCTGGTTCGGTATCATCGTGGTGAAGATGGTGGAGATATGCCTGGTCACGCCACCGATCGGGCTGAACTGCTACGTGGTCAACGGGGTCAGGCCGGATATTCCGCTTTCCGACGTGTTCCGTGGCATCGGCCCGTTCTTCATCGCCGATGTGCTGACCGTTGCGGTCCTGGTGGCCTTCCCGGCCATCATCACCTGGTTGCCGAACCAAGTCTTCCACTGACCGTCCCCGGGGATCTCGCGGGGCGCGTCCAACCCGAGAGGTCCGCGACATGATGGAACAACGGGCGGATCAGGCGCTCGTCGCGCGTGGCCTGGCGCAGAGCCGGGCCCGCGCCCGCGCCCTGATCGAAGACGGCAACGTCACGGTTGACGGCGTTGTCGTCGCCCGCCCGGCGGAGTTGATCTGCGAGGAGCAGGTGCTCGCCCTGACGGCACCGGACTTCCCGTATGTCAGCCGTGGCGCGCTGAAGCTGGTCGCGGCACTGGACCATTTCCGGATTGATCCGACAGGGGCCCGATGCCTTGACCTCGGTGCCTCGACGGGCGGGTTCACGGACGTCCTGCTGCGGCGCGGCGCGGCGCATGTGACGGCCATGGACGTGGGCCATGACCAGTTGCACGACAGCCTGCGCCAGCGCGACGAGGTCACGGTGCTGGAGGGGCGGAATGCCCGCGAACTGACCGCCGAGGATGTCCCGGAGCCGGTGGACATCATTGTCTGCGATGTCAGCTTCATCAGCCTGACCCTGGTGCTGCCGCCGGCACTGGCACGTGCCGCGCCGGGCGCGCGGCTGATCGCGCTCGTGAAGCCGCAGTTCGAGGCGGGGCGCAAGGCCCTGGGCAAGAGCGGTGTTGTGCGCAGTGCCGAAATTCGGGCAGAAGTCCTGACCCGCATGACGGCGTGGCTGGCGGAACAGCCGGGCTGGCGGGTACGTGGCAGCATCGAAAGTCCGATCACCGGGCCGAAGGGCAATGTCGAATATCTATTGGTCGGGGACAGAGGCTCATGACGCTGGTTCGGATTGACGCGCTTGGCAGTGGCGGTGACGGCATTGCCATGCTGGACGGGCAGCAGGTCTTCGTTCCCTTCACGGCGCCGGGCGACGAGGTCGACGTCACGTTGCAGAAGGTCGCCCGCGACGACGGGGGCCGCGGTCGCGGCGCTAGCCGGGGCCGGAAGCCGGACGCCGCGGCGGCGAAGGCCGGCGGTGTTGCAAGGGTCAAGGTGGGGAAGCTGCATGTTGCTGGCCCGGACCGCGTGGCACCGGCCTGCCGACACTTCGGAAGCTGCGGCGGGTGTGCCGTGCAACATCTGTCCGACGACTTCATGGCGGACTGGAAGCGGCAACAGGTTCAGGCCGCACTGGGACGACGTGGCGTCGATGGAATCGCGGTGGCTGAAACCTTTCGAGGTGGGCCCGCCCGACGCAGGCGCGCAGGCCTGACGGCGCAATCGGACAATCGTGGCGCGGTACGGCTGGGGTTTCACGCGCGCGGCAGCCGGGAACTGGTCGACCTGCAGGAGTGCCCGGTGCTGGAACCGGAACTGGCCCGGCTGATCGCGCCCTTGCGCCAGGTGCTGGCCGGCAAGCTGGCGGCCAAGGAAAGCGCGCGCATCGCCATCAACCTGACGGACACCGGCGCTGACATCCAGATCGAGGGGGCATTCGATCCCGGACCGGACATGCTGATGGACCTGGCCGCCTTTGCCGATGACTTCGATCTGGCGCGGTTGACCCTGACCGGTGGCAGCATGGGGCAGGTGCCGATCGCGACGCGACGGCCGCCAACGCTGGAATGGCCGGGACTGCACGTCGTGGCACCGCCGGGCACTTTCCTGCAGGCTGACAAGGTGGTGGAAGCCGAGATGCAGCGCCGGATCGCCATCGCCGCCACGGGTGCGAAGCGGGTGATCGACCTGTTCTCCGGCATCGGCACCCTGACAGCGGCCCTGCCGCAGACGGCCGAGGTGCTGGCGCTGGACAGCGCGGCCGATGCCATCCGCGCGTTGCGTGTCGGTGCCGACAAGGGCCGCAGGACCTGGCTGAAGACGGCGGTGCGGAACCTGATGCATGATCCGCTGATTGAATCAGAACTGGCGGGGCACGACCTCGTCATTCTCGACCCCCCGGCGGCGGGCGCACGGGCGCAGGCGGAGACGCTGGCGCGGTCCGATGTTCCCCGCATCGTCTATGTTTCCTGCGCGCCGGGAACCTTCGCGCGTGATGCCCGGATGCTGATCGACGGTGGCTACCGCCTGACTTCGGTGACCCCGCTGGACCAGTTCTTCTGGTCGCCGGAGATCGAGTTGCTTGCCGTGTTCGATCGTCCGTAGACTGCCGACCAGGCGGCGTGACGATTGCCGGGTTCCCCAGATGCCGAGACATTGCCAATGACAGATGTGTCCCCCTCCAGCCACGAAACGCAGACCACGGCACCACAGCGCCTGATGGACAGCCCGAACTGGATCTACCTGTTGCGCGAGTTCGAAGCGCTCTATCGCTTTGGATCGGCCGGGGGCAGCAAGTCCATTCGCAGCCACCGCAAGCGGGTACGCGACAGCCTTTCCGCCGTGATCGCGACCAACCCCGAGATCATCGCCCGGGAGCGGGAGACGAAACCCGTGGTGGCGCATTTCGCGCGCGCCCTGGACCTGGGGGAGCGCGCGGCGATGCAGGGCATGGCGCGGGCGCTGCGCGAGGTGCGCGACCAATTGAGCTGGGAATACGGCTATGACCGGATGCCCAGGGCCTTGAGCAGGAAGTACGCCTATTGCGATATCCTGGGTCCCAAGGGGCCGATCCGGGCGGACCGGCTGGTCCTCGGTTTCGTGCTCTTCGCACCCGGCACGACCTATCCCCAGCACAGTCACCAGGAGATCGAGGAAAGCTATATCTCGATTGCCGGTGCCTGGTCGGAGAACAATGCCGCGGTCTATGCGCCGGGATCGCTGATCCTCAACCGGTCGGGAGACGAGCACCGCATCACCACCGGGGACATGGACCCCTGTCTGCTTGCCTATGCCTGGACCGGTCCCGAAGAGCGACTGATTGCACCGCAGATGAAACTGTCCCCCAGGCGGAAGTCCGGAAAGGCCTGAGGCGTTCGCGCAAGAGTGAATTGCGGCCTGCGTGTCGACGGGGCCGTCCGCGTACGAAAAAGGGAGCGCCGGAACCGGCACTCCCTCTTCTGCAGTCCGTTGATCCGGTCAGTGCGACCTACATCGTTTCCTGCTTCAGGTAGGCAATGATGTTGTCGACATCGGCCTGCTTCTTCAGGCCGGGAAACGCCATCTTGTTCTTGGGGATGTAGCCGCGCGGGTCCTTCAGATAGGCCGCGATGGTTTCCTCGTCCCAGGTGATGCCGGAACCCTTCATTGCCTTGGAAAAGCGGAAGCCGTCTGCGGCTCCGGCAGCGCGGCCGAAGATACCGTGCAGGCTGGGGCCGACCTTGTTCTTGCCGGGTTCCAGCGCGTGGCAGACCTTGCACTTCTTGTAGACCTTGGCACCGGCAGTGGCATCACCCTCTGCCTGTGCGGCGCCCATGCCGAGGGTAAGGGCGAGGGCGGTGGCTACGATAAGCTTCTTCATGACGACCTCTTCGAAAACATGCGAGATGGAGCCTCAACAATTAGGGTGCCCCCGGCGATGATGCCAATGGCCAAACGACGCACCGATGATCGGCGCGATTCACCGCTGCCCGGTGGACGCGGATGCTCCATCTTCGCTTGACGCAGGTGCAGCAACGCCCGCGACGCTGAGGGTGAGGCATTCCATGCCCTGTTTGGACAAAGACATTGACGGCTGTTCAGGCACACCCTCACTATGCCCGGGAAATGGCGCGGCAAGCGTCTGAACACGACTGGGAAACATAGCGGGAGACTATTCATGAATATCCGCAACACGTTGCTCGCCGGCGCTGCCGTGCTGGCGATGGCTGCAGGTGCTGCCCAGGCAAAGGAACTTACCTTTGCCTTCCAGGGTGATGCCAACTCCATGGACCCCTACAACCTGAACGAGACGTTCACGCTGGGGTACCTGGCCAACATCTACGAGGGCCTGATCCGTCGTGGTCCGAACCTGGAAATCGAGCCCGCGCTGGCCGAAAGCTGGGAAATCATGGAACCGACACGCTGGCGCTTCCATCTGCGCAAGGGCGTGAAGTTCCATGGTGGCGAGCCGTTCACTGCCGACGACGTGCTGTTCTCGGCCGATCGTGTGCGTGGTGAGGGATCCGATCTGAAGACGCGTCTCGCCGGCGTGACCGAGATCATCAAGGTCGATGATCACACGGTGGACTTCGTGACCGAGGCCGCGAACCCGATCCTGCATTTCGAGTGGGCGACCTGGGCGATCATGTCCAAGTCCTGGGCCGAGAAGAACGGCGCGGTCTCCGCGCAGTCCGCGACCGGCGACCAGGAAAACTTCGCCACCCGCAACGCCAATGGCACCGGCCCGTTCATGCTGGTCAGCCGCGAGGCGGACGTGCAGACCGTTGCCGCGACGAACCCGAACTGGTGGGACAACGCCAACAAGGAACACAACCTGACCAAGGTCACGCTGAAGCCGATCGGCTCCGACGCGACCCGTGTGGCGGCGCTGCTGTCCGGCCAGGTGGACATGGCCTATCCGATCCCGGTGCAGGACATGAACCGCGTGGAAAGCAACGCCGGCACCAACATGCTGGTTGGCCCGGAACTGCGGACCATCTTCCTCGGCATGGATCAGCACCGCGACGAGTTGCTGTATTCCAACATCAAGGGCAAGAACCCGTTCAAGGATCGCAAGGTCCGCGAGGCGATGTATCGCGCCATTGATGTCGAAGCGATCAAGAAGAAGGTCATGCGTGGCCTGTCAGAGCCGAGCGCGCTGATGGTTGCACCTGGCATCAACGGCTCCGACCCGGCCTTCAAGCGGCTGGAACTGGACGTCGACCTGGCCAAGAAGCTGCTGGCCGACGCCGGTTATCCGGATGGCTTCGAAGTCAGCATGGATTGCCCGAACGACCGCTACGTGAACGACGAGGCGATCTGCCAGGCTGTTGTCTCCATGCTCGCCAAGATCGGCATCAAGGTGAACCTGCTGGCACAGCCGAAGGCGCTGTACTTCAAGAAGGTTCTGGCGCCGAGCCTGGACACGTCGTTCTACCTGCTGGGCTGGACCCCGGGCTCCTTCGACAGCTGGAATCCGATGTTCAACCTGCACGGTTGCTATGATGCCGAAAGCGGCAATGGCAAGTTCAACCTGGGTCGCTACTGCAACCCGGACTTCGACGCGCTGACCGCCAAGGTGCTGTCCGAAACGGACGCCGTGAAGCGGAATGCCATGATCCGCGATGCCTGGGTCATCAGCACCCGCGACATCGCCTACATCCCGCTGCATCAGCAGGCCCTTGCCTGGGGTGCCCGGGACGGCGTCAACCTGAAGCAGCGTGCGGACAACCAGTTCGCATGGCGTCACGTGACGGTGGACTGATCACGGTCGGTCACGACAAGCAGGACTCCCCGCCGCCGGCCCCATCCGGGTCGCGGCGGGGAGAACTGGTTGACTTGAATATCTTGCCCGCACGGCGTCACGGCGCGGGCATTCCGACTGGCGTGGACGCCGGTCCCCCTCAGTAGTTTCGGGGAAGCAGAATGATTGCCTTCATCATTCGCCGCCTCTTCCAGGCCTTGCTCGTGATGCTTGTCGTCGCGCTGATCGGGTTCACCATGTTCCGCTATGTCGGTGACCCGGTGGCCCAGATGGTGGGGCAGGACACATCACTGGAAGACCGTGCGCAACTGCGCGAAGATCTCGGGCTGAACGATCCGGTCCCGGTCCAGTTCGCCCGTTTCATCGGCAACACGATCCAGGGCAAGTTCGGCATTTCCTATCGCATCGGCCGACCCGTGGACGAACTGCTGGCCGATCGCCTGCCGGCCACGCTGGAACTCTCGCTGCTTGCCGCCCTGTTTGCCATCGTCGTCGGGGTGCCACTGGGGGTCTATACCGGGCTCTATCCAAAGCGATGGCTGTCGCATGTCTTCCTCACGGTCTCGCTGATCGGCATATCGCTGCCGACCTTTGTCATCGGCATCCTGCTGATCCTGCTGTTCGGCGTGACACTGGGCTGGTTGCCGACATTCGGGCGGGGTGAAACCGTCGACATCGGCCCCTGGGATACCTCCCTGCTGACCGTTTCCGGCTGGCAATCGCTCCTCATGCCGGAATTCACGCACGGCATGTTCCAGCTTGCGCTGATCATGCGCCTCGTCCGTTCGGAGATGCTGGAAGTGCTGCGGACGGACTTCGTGAAGTTCGCCCGTGCCCGTGGCCTGTCCAACCGCGCGGTCCACTTCGGCCATGCGCTGAAGAACACGCTGGTGCCGGTCATCACCATCACCGGCCTGCAGGTCGGGTCGCTGATCGCCTTCGCGATCATCACCGAAACCTTCTTCCAGTGGCCTGGCATGGGCCTGCTGTTCCTGCAGGCAATCCAGTGCGGCGATATGCCGGTCATGTCCACCTACCTGATCCTGGTGGCCTTCATCTTCGTGGCAATCAACCTTGTCGTGGATGTTCTCTACTATGTCGTCGATCCGCGCCTGCGGGTCGAACGCAGCGGCGGGGGGCACTGATCATGGGTCCGGTTTCACGCATGCAGGACAATTTCGCCCGCTTCTTCGATGGCGATATCTGGCACAGCTTCCGCACCAGCCCGGTGACCGTGGTCGCCACGGTGCTGGCGGTCGTCATGATCGTGGCTGCGATCATCGCCCCCCTGATCACGCCGCAGGATCCCTTCGACCCGGCCTCCCTCGACCTGATGGACGCCTTCACCGGGCCGGTCTGGGGGGCGGACGGTGTCTGGCGCTTTCCGCTCGGCACCGACGACCAGGGACGCGACCTCTATTCCGCCATTCTCTACGGCAGCCGGATATCCATCGGTGTCGGCTTCGCGTCGGTGCTGCTGTCCATCGTGATCGGTGTGACGCTGGGACTGATCGCCGGTTATGTCGGCGGCACGACGGACGCGGTCATCATGCGCATCGCCGACGTGCAGATCAGCTTCCCCGCGCTGCTGGTGGCGCTGCTGCTGAACGGTGTGCTGCGGGCGCTGCTGCCGGGCAGCAGCCAGGAAACCCTGGCGCTGGTGGTCATCATCTTCTCGATCGGCATGTCGATCTGGCCGCAGTTCGCCAGGACGGTCCGTGGCTCCACGATGGTGGAAAAGAGCAAGGAATACGTCCAGGCGGCCCGGGTCATCGGCCTGTCCAGCCGGGCCATCATGTTCCGTCACGTGCTGCCCAACGTCATGGGGCCGGTGCTGGTGATCGGCACGATCAACCTCGCCATCGCGGTGTTGCTGGAGGCGACGCTGTCGTTCCTGGGGGTCGGTGTGCCGCCGACCGAGCCCTCGCTGGGTACCCTGATCCGGATCGGGCAGGACTTCCTGTTCTCGGGCGAGTGGTGGATCGTCATCTTCCCCGGAATCTTCCTGGCGCTGCTGGTGCTGTCGGTCAACCTGCTGGGTGACTGGCTGCGCGACGCCCTGAACCCGAAGCTGAGGTAGAGCAATGGCTGAACCACTGCTGACGGTGCGCAACCTGCGCGTCGAGTTCCCGACCCGAAAGGGCACCCTGGTCGCCGTCGACGACATATCGCTGAGCATCGCGCCCGGCGAGGTATTGGGGGTCGTGGGCGAATCCGGGGCCGGCAAGTCCATGACCGGCGCCGCGATCATCGGGCTGATCGAACCGCCGGGCCGCGTGGCCAGTGGCGAGATCCTGCTGGATGGTCGCCGGATCGACAACCTGTCCTATGACGAGATGCGCAAGATCAGGGGGAAGGAGATCGGGGCGATCTTCCAGGACCCGCTGACCAGCCTGAACCCGCTCTATCGCGTGTCGCGGCAGCTGGTCGAGACGATCATGACGCACCTGGACCTGACGGTGAAACAGGCCCGTGCCCGCGCCCTGGACCTGCTGAAGGAAGTCGGCATTCCGGCAGCGGAGGAACGGCTGGACCATTATCCGCACCAGTTCTCCGGCGGCATGCGGCAAAGGGTGGTGATCGCGCTGGCCCTTTGCGCCGAACCGCGCCTGATCATTGCCGACGAGCCGACGACGGCGCTGGATGTCTCGATCCAGGCACAGATCATCACCCTGCTGAAACGGCTCTGCAGCGAACACCAGACCGCCATCATGCTGGTCACCCACGACATGGGCGTGATCGCGGAAACGGCCGACCGGGTTGCCGTGATGTACGCCGGCCGCATTGCCGAGATCGGGCCGGTGCAGGACGTGATCAAGCGCGCCCGGCACCCCTATACAGAGGGCTTGATGGGCGCGATTCCGACCATCGGCGGACGCCACGAACTGCTGACCCAGATCGACGGGTCGATGCCGCGCCTGACGGCGATACCGGAAGGCTGTGCCTTTCACCCGCGGTGTCCGCAGGCGCATTTCAAGTGTCACACCGTGCGGCCCGACCTGATCGGCGATGCATCGCACAGCGCGTCCTGCTGGCTGATGGAAAGGCAGGCGTCCGGATCCGTTGGTGCCGACGCGGGACAGGAGGGCGGACGATGACCGATGCCTTGCTGAAGGTTGACAACCTGGTACGCCATTTCGATGTCTCGCCGCCCTGGCTGAACCGCGTGATCGAACGTCGGCCGAAGTCGGTGGTGAAGGCGGTCGACGGGATCGGGTTCGAGATCGGTCGCGGTGAGACATTCAGCCTCGTGGGTGAATCCGGTTGTGGCAAGTCCACCGTCGCCCGGCTGGTTGTCGGCCTCTACAACCCCACGGCCGGG
The DNA here is from genome assembly GCA_913064755.1 of uncultured Alphaproteobacteria bacterium. GTDB lineage: Bacteria > Pseudomonadota > Alphaproteobacteria > Minwuiales > Minwuiaceae > Minwuia. The sequence continues at coordinate 6,471 of CAJYBQ010000010.1, read as the reverse complement.
ACACTGGAGTTCGATGGCATAGACATCTCATCCGGTGCCGCACGGGCCCGGAACCGGGGCGCGCAGCGCCGGATGCAGATGATTTTCCAGGACCCCTATGCCAGCCTGAACCCGCGTTGGCGGGTGACGGACATCGTTGCGGAACCGATCCGCTTCAACAAGCTGGTTAGCGGTGATGCCGCGATCCGTGTGCGGGTCGGGGAACTGCTGGAACAGGTGGGCCTGTCCGCCGCCGATGGGGAGAAGTACCCGCACGAGTTTTCCGGTGGCCAGCGCCAGCGGGTCTCCATCGCGCGCGCGCTTGCCGGGTCGCCGGAGTTCCTGGTCTGCGACGAACCGACGTCGGCGCTGGATGTTTCGGTCCAGGCGCAGATCCTGAACCTGATGAAGAAGCTGCAGCGGGAACTGGGGCTGACGTACCTGTTCATCAGCCATGACCTGGCCGTGGTCTACCACGTCTCGACCAAGGTCGGTGTGATGTACCTGGGGCGGCTGGTTGAATGGGGCGAGACGGAAGTCATCTTCAACGCGCCGCGCCACCCGTACACGCGCATGCTGCTGGACGCGATCCCCGACCTGGACATGTCCGGTCGCGCCCGTACCCCGGTGGCGGGGGAGGTTCCCAGCCCGATCGATCCACCGTCCGGCTGTGCGTTTCACCCGCGGTGTCCGCTGGCGACCGATCGGTGCCGGTCTGAAGCGCCGAAACCGGTCAGTGTCGGTGCCGCCATGGTCGCCTGCCATGCGGTCGAGGAAAACCGCTTGCCCGAATGGCATGGCTGAAGCGTGGGGCATCTTTCAGAATCAGGGATCATGATTTCCGACAAGTGGTGCCATTTTCAGCATATGCACCGATAATGGACAGCATGGAACACGTAACACCAGATTTCTGGGTCAGGTTCGATCCGGACATGAACTGCAAGGATCCGTCCCTGCAGGCGATTTACAGCTATTGGGACGAGAAACGCGCCGGACGGCCCTTTCCCGCGCGATCCGATCTGAACCCCGGTGACCTGGTTCCACACCTGGGCAGCATGACGTTGATCGACGTGGAGTATGATCCGTTCCGGCTGCGCTATCGCCTGATCGGGACGACGATCACGACGATGATGCGCCGTGACGCGACGGGGGCCTATTACGACGAGTTGTACTCGCCCGAGATTCTGGCCTCGATCTATTCGAGCTATCACTGGATGATCGAGAACAAGCGACCGACGCGCACCTATGGTGAGCCGGTCATCGGTGACCGGATCGACTACCACATTCACGAGGCGCTGAATCTGCCCCTGTCATCGGATGGCAAGACCATCGACAAGGTTCTCGGCGCACTCGCGTTTCACCGCAAGCGCAGGCCGATCGATACGGAATGACGGGCTGACCGGGCGATGACCGACCGTCCGTCCGACTTGCACGCCCGACACGGTACGGTTCGGCTTGTGTCCGGTTCAGCCCTGTTCGGTTTCGCCCACGGCGCCGGGGCCCAGCAGGTGACGGCGGAACCTGTCCTTCAGCCAGGTGCCATCCTTGGGCGGCAAGGCAAAGGGTGACGGTTCGGCGCGGACCTTCAGCCAGGCAAAGACCGGGCCCTTGCCGGTCGATACGGTGGCCAGGGCAGCATCCAGCGCGTCTTCGGTGCTGGCCGAGACGACGTTCGGGAACCCCGCCGCGCGTGCCACGCCCGCCAGGTCGACACCGGCCGCGGTATGGGTCGCCTGCATGCCGGTTTCGCCATAGCTCTCGTTGTCGAAGACGACGACGGCCAGGTTGGCCGGTCGCTTGACCGCAATGGTGGCAAGGGCGCCGAGGCCCATCAGCTGCTCGCCATCGCCCGTCACGACGATCACCCGCTTGTCCGGCTGTGCCAGCGCCAGGCCCAGTCCCATGGCCGCGGCGCCGCCCATCGCACCCCAGAGCGGGAACGTGCTCGGGCGATCCCCGGCGGCAGTCAGGTCCCAGACCGTTGCACCCAGGCCGGCAATGACCAGGGCGTCGGGGTTCTCGTCCAGCAGCCGCTGCGCGACCTGGCGGCGGCGGATCTCGAAGGTGTTGGCGCGGTTCGTCATGTCTGTCGTTTCCTGTCCGTCACTGGTGTGATCAGGGTTCCGGTGGTTACTTGCCGAAGTTCTTCGTGCCGATCAGGCGCTGCGCGATCAGCACGGCGACCGACATGTTGCCCTCGAACGCCATCGACGCCGCGGCGGCGGTCATGGGTCCGGCATCGTCGGCGTCTTCCAGCCGGAAGATCCGTGTTCCCATCATTTCCAGCATCGGCCCGGCGGCCTGTCCCATCGACAATTGCCAGGGATTGAACTCCCCGAACTCCCCGCGCATCGTCACCAGCATCAGCAGCGGAAACCGGCAGGTCTGCGTCGTGGACAGCATGTTCGGGCAATTGCCGACACCGCTGGACTGCATCAGCAACGCACCGCGCTGCCCGCCCAGCCAGGCACCGGCGAGCACGGCCGGTCCCTCCATCTCGGTGGTCAGGGATACGGCATGGATGTCTTTGTCGGCGCGGGCACGCTCGATCAGCCGCTTGTGGCCCGCGTCGGGCACATCGGCGATCTGGCGTACATCCGCCCCCTGCAAGGCTTGGAATATCCGGTCGGGCCATTCGGTCATGTGGTGCTGTCTCCCCCTTCGTGCCGTCTGTTGCATGCGGCCATGGCTGGCAGGCCCGGCACGTGTCTCCCCTGCGCCGATGATAGTTGCGCTTGGCCATCGGTCCACACAAACTGCACCCATTCTGGGGGAGGAACAATCGGTGTCAGACGCAGACGACGGCGGCCGGGGCGGAATTTTCTATGGCTGGGTGATCGTCTGGGCCGCGTTCACCATCCTTTTCGTCAGCTTTGGTGCGGCCTACAGCTTCACCGCCTTCTTCACCCCGCTGCAGGACGAGTTCGGCGCGACACGCGGCGACACCTCGCTCGTGTTCGGCATCGCCGGATTCCTCTATTTCTTCCTGGGGGCGTTTTCCGGCCCGGCGGGGGATCGGCTGGGGCCGAAGCCCGTAGTGGTGTTCGGCGCCATCGTCGCCGCCCTCGGGCTCTATTTCGCGGCCACGGCAACCCGCATCGAACAGGTCTATTGGGGTTACGGGCTGGGTGTCGGGGTCGGCGTCGGCTGCATGTACGTGCCCGCCGTGGGGGCGGTGCAGCGCTGGTTCGCGCGGCGCAGGGCGACCGCGTCGGGGCTGGCGATCACGGGTATCGGCGTCGGTACCTTCGTCGCCCCGTTCGCGGCGCATGAACTGATCCAGCTGCTGGACTGGCGACAGACATACATCGTGCTGGCGATCATCGTGCTGGTGCTGGGCATCGTCAGCGGGCTGCTGCTGGAGAACTCGCCGGCGGCCCGCGGGCTGCACCCCGATGGATCGCGGCTTCCACCGGCCAGCAGGGATTCCGCCCCGTCGCTGGATGTCCGCGCCGCCCGCCGTACCCTGCCGATCTGGCTGGTCTATTTCGGCTCCCTGCTGGTGTCCATCGGGCTGTTCATGCCCTTCGTGCATCTGAAGCCCTTCGCGCGCGACATCGGCTTGAGTGCCACGACCGGCATATGGATCGTCAGTTCTATCGGCATCGGTTCGATCCTGGGGCGGATGCTGCTGGGGCCGATCGCGGAACGGTTCGGACGCAAGCCCGTGGTGCTGGCGCTCTACATCGGTCTCGCCGCCATTTTCCTGTTCTGGTACGTCTCCACGTCACTGTGGATGCTGATCTTCTTCGGGATCGTGTTCGGCACGCTCTACGGCGGTTTCGTGGCCCTGGCCCCGGCCCTGCTGGCCGACTACTACGGTGTCGAGCACGCCGGCGGCATCCTGGGCTTCGTCTATTCATCGGTCGCCGTGGGCGCGCTGATCGGCAACCCGATAGCCGGATACCTCTATGACGCCGCACGGAACTATGATCTGCCGATCCTGATCGGTGCGGGCCTCTGTGCGGCGGGGGCCATCTGTATCCTGGCCATGCCATCGCCGGGCAGGTGGCGCGCCGCGCGCTTCGGCGCGGAATAAGGGAAGGAAAACCGTCATGGACTACAAGACGATCCTCTACGGGGTCTCAGAGCGGGTGGCGACGATCACCCTGAACCGGCCGGAGCGCATGAATGCCATCAACGGCGACCTGCCGGGAGAACTGGCGGCCGCCGTGCGCCGTGCCGATGCGGATGACGACGTGCATGCGATCATCCTGCAGGGCGCGGGCCGTGCATTCTGCGCCGGGTACGACCTGAAGCAATATGCCGAGGGCGATCAGGAAAACGCCTATACGCAGTCCATGCCCTGGGACCCGATGCTCGACTACCGGCGGATGAAGGCAAACACGGATGATTTCACCACGCTCTGGCGCTGCAACAAGCCGACGATTGCCAAGGTGCATGGCTACGCGGTGGCGGGGGGCAGTGACATCGCGCTCTGCTGTGACCTGATCGTCATGGCCGATGACGCGAAGATCGGCTATCCGCCGACGCGGGTCTGGGGCTGTCCGTCCACCGGCATGTGGGTGCATCGGCTGGGCGCGCAGCAGGCCAAGCGCATGCTGTTCACCGGCGACCTGATCGACGGGGCGGAGGCCGTGCGGATCGGCCTGGCGCTGGAATCCGTGCCCGCCGCCGAACTCGACGCACGGGTGGAGGGGCTGGCGGCCCGCATGTCAGGTGTTCCGACCAACCAGTTGATGATGCAGAAACTGATGATCAACCAGGCCCTGGATGCGCAGGGGCTGCAGAACACCCAGATGATCGCGACCCTGTTCGACGGCATCACGCGCCACAGCCCGGAAGGTCTCTGGTTCAAGGAACTCAGCGAGCGGGTCGGCTTCCAGGAAGCCGTGAAGAAGCGGGATTCCGGCGACCTGCTCGGTCCGGGCAGCAATTGACCGCCTGCATGCTAGCGCGGCGATGATAACGGATCCGGTCTTCTACGCCGTCGCGATACCTGCCCTGATGCTCGTAGGCATTTCCAAGGGTGGCTTCGGGTCGGGCATCGGCATCGTGGCGGCGCCGGCGATCTCTCTGGTGGTGCCGCCGCTGACCGCCATCGGCATCATGCTGCCCTTGCTCTGCCTCATGGACCTGGTGGGGGTCTGGAGCTATCGCCGGTCGTGGAGTCGGCCGATGATGCTCTACCTGCTGCCCGGCGCGATCCTGGGCATTGGCCTGGCCACCCTGACGGCCGGTTTCGTGAACGAACAGATGATCCGGGTACTGGTCGGGCTGATCGCCGTCCTGTTCTCCGCGAACCACTGGCTGCGGACCTGGCGTGGCGGGGGCCGGGTCGTGGCACCCCGACCGGAAAGCCGGGTACGGGGCATCTTCTGGGCGGCCGCCTCGGGCTTCACCAGCTTTGTCGGCCATGCCGGGGGGCCGCCGTTGCAGGTCTACCTGCTGCCGCTTCGTCTCGACAAGACGGTCTTCGTCGGCACCACGGTGATCTTCTTCATGATCGTCAACTACGCCAAGCTGGTGCCATATGCCTGGCTGGGGCTGCTGAACCAGTCGAACCTGCTGACCGCGCTGGTCCTTGCCCCGATCTGTCCCATCGCCATGCGCGCGGGCATCTGGCTGCACGACAAGGTGCCGGAGAAGCCCTTCTTCGCGATCTGCTACGGCTTCGTTTTCGTCGTCGGTCTGAAACTGCTGTTCGATGGTGTCAGCGGATGGCCGGGATGACAGATCGCGGTCTGGTCCGCCGCCGCGATCGGGCGTAATCGTCGGTCATGATTCTCAACGCGCTCATCGTCCTGACGGTGCTGGTAACGGCCCTGCTGTTGTGGTCCCCAAGGGTCCGCCGCTCGACCCCGTCGCGCCCGATGACCACCCCGCTGGCCCCCATCATCGGCAGCGGGTCCCTGGGGCGGGGGCCGGTCCTGGATTCCCAGTACGGCAGGTTCGCGCCCCTGATCATGGCGGCGCTCTGCCTCGGTGCCTACCTCTACGGCGCGGCCATTCGCTACAACATGGTGACGATCGATGATGGCCGATCGCCGCGTCGCGGGCTGGTGCATCAACTCAACGTGGCGTCATCCTGGTCGCTCGGTTTCGCCTACATCATCTCGGTTGCCTATTACCTGAACCTGTTCGGGGCCTTCGGGGTCAGCCTGACCCAGGCCAGTGATCCGCTGAATGCCCGGCTTCTGACCTCGGCGATGCTTGCCGTCATCCTGGTCGTGGGCTGGACACGCGGGTTCAGGTCGCTGGAGAACATGGAATACGTCTCGGTTGCCACGAAACTGGCAATCATTGCCGGTTTGCTGCTGGGGCTGGCGGTGTACTTCGGTGAACGTGCGGCCACCGGGACGCTGGTCTTCAACGCGCCGGAACTGTCCGGCTGGCCTGCCATCACCCTGGCGTTCGGCCTGATCGTGACCGTGCAGGGCTTCGAGACGTCGCGCTACCTGGGCGATAGCTACAGCCGGGCCACCCGGCTGCGGTCGATGAAGTGGGCGCAGTGGGTCTCCACGGGAATCT
>CAJYBQ010000009.1 GCA_913064755.1 uncultured Alphaproteobacteria bacterium | reverse complement strand
GGGCAGGCGCGCCGGCGGGCGCTGTGGCTGGGGGGGCCGGGTGTGGGGCGGGGCGTGGCGGGGTGGGCCTTGCCGGGGGGTGCTGGGAGCTGCCGGGGCGGAGGGCTGCGGCGGCGGCGCGGGGCCCCAGGGGGGGCGGGGCGGCGGCGGCGCGCGGTGGCCGGGGGGGTGCGCCGGGGGGTGAGAAAGGAACCGGCCGCCCGCCCCCGCGCCGTCAAGGGGGTGTGGGGTGGGGTCTCCGACAGGTCCGCGAACCTCCAGCCCGGGCGCATCAGCGGCTCCGCCGGCGTGAAGGAATGCCCGCGCACGCGACACCAGAACAGGGTGCCGTCCTTGCGTGCCATCACGCGCTCGTCCCAGTAGCTGTTGCATTCACGCAGCGCCGGAACGCCACGGTCGCGAATGTTTATGAACTCGGCCTCGCTGGGGTAGAGCGCGGCGAACAGGCGGTTTTCCAGTTCCGAGCGCGCATAGCCGAACATGGTCGCGAACGCATGGTTGCAGTCGCGAATGACCCTGTTCTCGGTAACGACGAGTCCGACGGGGGCATGCAGATAGGCAAGTTCCGCGAACTCTCCGTGCCTGAAGCAATCTTCCGTACGTAGTTCCACGGTATTGTGCCTCTTCGCGCGAAAGCGATCATGGGGGTGGAAAACTAGATGACCGCACGGAACGGTGCAATGTCGTAACCGCCGGTCTGATCCTGGGAGGAATCATGAAAACCACGATTCGCAACCTTGGTGCCGCCCTGTTCGGCGCCATCATCGCCAGCACCGCGGCAGTCAGTGTCTCGGGCGCGGCAGAACCGATCAAGATCGCGCTTGTGCACGGCATATCCGGCCACACGTTCGAGGTGTTCTCGAAGCAGACCCAGACCGGATTCGAGCTGGGTCTCGAGTATGCCACGAAGGGCACGATGGAGGTCCGTGGGCGCCCGATACAGATCATTCGCAAGGACACGCAGTTCAAGCCCGACGTCGCCCGTGCCGTCCTGGCGGAAGCCTACGGCGATGACGAGGTCCTGCTGGCCGTGGGTGCCACGTCGTCCGGCGTGACCAAGGGCATGCTGCCGATCGCGGAGGAATACGAGAAGATCCTGCTGATCGAGCCTGCCGTCGCCGACAGCCTGACCGGTGCCGACAGCAACCGCTATGTCTTCAAGACGTCCCGCAATTCGTCGATGGACATGCAGGCACAGGCGCTAGCGCTGAAGCCGGACGCCAACCTGTTCGTTGCCACGCTGGCGGAAGACTACGCCTTCGGACGTGACGGCATCGCCGCCTTCCGGAGCGCGCTGGACGGATCCGGTGCCACGATCGTGGCCGAGGAATACGTGCCGCAGCGGACCACCGATTTCACGGCGGCGACCGAGCGCATGTTCAACGCGCTGAAGGACAAGCCGGGCCGGAAGGTGATCCTGATCTACGTCGCCGGTGGCGGTGACCCGATGGGCAAGATCCAGGCAATGGAACCGCAGCGGTACGGCATCGAGATCTCCACCGGCGGTCACATCCTGCCCGTGCTGCCCAGCTACAAGCGGGTTCCGGGCATGGAAGGGGCGATCTACTACTATTACGAAAATCACGACAACCCCGAGAACAACTGGCTGGTCGCGGAGCACCAGAAGCGTTTCGGCACCCCGCCGGACTTCTTCACCGCGGGTGGCATGGCAGCGGCAATCGCCGTCGTGAAGGCACTGGAGACCGCCGAGAACCTGGAGACCGATTCCCTGATCACGGCCATGGAAGGCATGACCTGGAACACGCCGAAGGGTCCGATGACCTTCCGGCCGGAAGATCACCAGGCCCTGCAGAACATGACCCACTTCAAGATCCGCGTGGACGAGAACGTGGACTGGGCCATCCCGGAGAAGATCCGCGAGATCCAGGCTTCCGAGATGAACATCCCGGTCGGCCGGAAGAACTGATCCGGTACCATCCGGCATGACACCGTGTCCCCGGCTCCTCCCCTGCAGGGAGGGGCCGGGTGACCAATCCGGAACCCAGCAATGACCCAACCCTCTCTCATCACCCGGGACCTGACGATCCGGTTCGGCGGGCATGTCGCCGTCGACCATGTCTCCTGCGCGTTTCACCCGGGTGAACTGACCGTCATCGTCGGCCCCAATGGCGCGGGCAAGACCACCTACTTCAACCTGATTTCCGGGCAGCTGCCCGCCACGTCGGGGCAGGTGATGAAGGACGGGCGGGACCTGACAAGGCTGTCGCCGTCGTCGCGGGCGCGCCGGGGCATCGGCCGCGCCTTCCAGCTGACCAACCTGTTCCCGCAGCTCTCCGTACTGGAGAACATTCGCCTGGTCGTGCAGGCCCATTCCGGCCATGGCTGGCGACTGTTTCGCGCCGTCGATGACTTCACCGACATCATATCCCGGGCCGAGCATTACCTGGAGGCGACCCGGCTCGCCGGTGTCGCCCACATGCCCGCGGCGACCCTGCCGCACGGTGACCAGCGCAAGCTGGAGGTGGCAATGCTGATGGCCATGGAACCCGATATCTACATGTTCGACGAACCGACCGCCGGCATGTCGCTCGACCACGCGCCGGACGTCCTCGACCTGATCGCGGAGATCAAGAAGGACAAGACGAAGACCGTGCTGCTGGTGGAGCACAAGATGGAAGTGGTGCGCGCACTGGCGGACAGGATCGTCGTCCTGCACAACGGTGCGCAGGTGGCGGACGGCGCGCCGGACGAGGTCATGAACAGCCAGATCGTGCGCGACGTCTACCTCGGCACCGCGGGGGCGAGCCAGTGAGCCTGCTGTCCATAAGCGCGATGCGAACCAGCATCGGGCAATACGCCATCCTGCACGACATCACGCTGGAGGTGCCCGAGGGCGGCGTGTTCGTGCTGCTGGGCCGGAACGGGGCGGGCAAGACCACGACCCTGCGCTCCATCATGGGGCTGTGGCGTCCCTCCCCCGGTTCGATCCGGTTGCGGGGGCAGGACATCACCGGCCTGCATACCGCCGACATCGCCCGCAAGGGCATTGCCTACGTGCCGGAGAACATGGGCATCTTCGGTGGGCGGACGGTTGCCGAGAACATGGTGCTCGCCACCCGCAAGGGCCAGTTCGATGCGACGCGGCTGAAACGCGTCCACAGCCTCTTCCCGGCGCTGGAGCAGTTCTGGACAAAGCAGGCATGGTCCCTGTCCGGGGGGCAGAAGCAGATGCTTTCGGTGGCGCGCGCCATCATCGAACCACGCGACCTGATCCTGATCGACGAACCGACCAAGGGGCTGGCCCCGGCCATCGTCGATGCCATGGCGGAGGCATTCCGGGAAATCGCCGAGACCACGACGATCCTGCTGGTGGAACAGAACTTCAACTTCGCACGGTCGCTTGGCCGGGACATGGCCGTCATCGAGGACGGCCGGATTGCCCATGCTGGCCGAATGGATGCCTTCGCTGCAGATACCGGGTTGCAGGACAGGTTGCTGGGACTGTCGTGAGGAACTGATGGACAAGCTGGTGAACACAATCGAACGACTGGGCGGCGTCAACCTGCTGCCCGTCGCCCTCGCCGCCGTCGCCTTCGTCTTGATCGGCGCGCCGTCGTCCTGGGTGACCCTGACCGTCGCGGGCCTGGCCATGGGGATGATGATCTTCCTCATGGCATCCGGCCTGTCGCTGGTCTTCGGCCTGATGAACGTGCTGAACTTCGGTCATTCGGCCTTCGTCAGCTTCGGCGCCTTCGTTGCCGCCAGCGTGCTGGCCGGTCTGAGCGGCTGGCTGTCGGGCGACAGCATCATGCTGGGGGCGCTGGCCCTGTTCCTCGCGGTTGCCGCCGCCATGCTGTTCGGCCTGGTTGCCGGCTGGTTCTTCGAGACCGTGATCATCCGACCGGTCTACGAGGATCACCTGCGCCAGATCCTGATCACGATGGGCGCGCTGATCGTTGCCGAACAGATCATCCTGGCCGTCTGGGGCGGCACACCGATGTCGGTTCCGCGCCCCGGTTTCCTGGAAGGCGCGCTGATCATTGGCGACGTTGCCATCGAGACCTACCGGATTTTCGCCTTCGTTCTGGGGCTGGCGGTCTACATCGCCCTCTATGCGGTGTTGAACGGCACCCGCATCGGGCTGCTGATCCGCGCCGGCGTCGAGAGCCGGGAGATGGTGGAAGCGCTGGGTTTCCGCATCGACCGCCTGTTCATCGGCGTCTTCATGCTCGGCTCTGCCCTGGCCGCCATGGGCGGGGCGATGTGGGCGGGCTACGTGACCCTGATTTCCCCGGCGCTGGGCGGCGAGATCATGATCATCGTCTTCATCGTGGTGATCATCGGCGGCCTCGGTTCCATCGAGGGCACGCTGCTGGGGGCGATCATGGTCGGACTGGTCGGCAATTACGTCGGCTTCCTGGCACCGAAGCTGGCGCTGGCGTCGAACATGATCCTGATGATGGCCATTCTGATGTGGCGGCCGAGTGGCCTCCGCCCGGCAATCAAGTGAGGCCAGCACGATGACCGCTCCCGCGTCCGGAAAGAGACAGAGATCACCCGGCGAGAAGGCCATCCGGCTGATCGTGCTGGCCATTGCCGCCCTGCTGCTGTTCGCGCCGTTCCTGTTCCAGGATATCCGGTCGCTGGAAGTCGCCGCGCGGCTGTGTGTCTTCATCGTGCTGGTAGCCAGCTATGACCTGCTGATCGGCTATACCGGCATCGTCAGTTTCGCCCATACGATGTTCTTCGGCTTCGGGGCCTACGGGGTCGCCATTGCCCTGCGCCAGTGGGGCGCCGGCTGGGATGCCGTGATCGGCGGCAGCCTGGCAGGTGTCGTGGTCTCGCTGGCCGTCGCCGTCGTCATCGGACTGCTGTCGTTGCGCGTGAAGGCCATCTTCTTCGCCATGATCACGCTGGCGGCGGCGAGTGTCGTGCTCGTGCTTGCCTCGCAGCTCTCCGGCCTCACGGGTGGCGAGGATGGCATCACCTTCCGCACGCCGGCGCTCTTCAAGACCGCCACGAAGCTGCTGGTCGACGAGAACAACAAGGTCGTGCAGCTGTTCGGCGTGAAACTGAATGGCAAGCTCGCCGCCTACTACTTCGTCTTCCTGTCCTGCCTCGTGCTCTTCATCCTGATGCTGAGGCTGGTGGGATCACCACTCGGTACCGTGCTGAAGTCCATCCGCGAAAACGAGGCACGGGCGGAAGCCATCGGCTATCGCGTTGTCGCCTACCGGACCTTCGTGTTCTGTGCCGCGGCCGTCGTCGCCTCGCTGGCTGGATCCATCTACGCCATCTGGCTGAAGTATACCGGGCCGGACACGACGCTCAGTTTCGCCATCATGATCGACATCCTGCTGATGGTCGTCATCGGTGGCATGGGGACACTCTGGGGTGCCGCGATCGGCGCCGTCCTGCTGGTCACGGCGCAATATTACCTGCGTGACCTGATGGGCGTGGCCGCGGAGGCAACGGCGAACCTGCCACTGATCCCCGACATTCTCGACCCCGACCGCTGGCTGTTCTGGCTCGGGATCATCTTCATCCTGCTGGTCTACTTCTTCCCGGCCGGGATTGCGGGGTCGATCATGCGCCCCAGGGCACCCCGCAGAGCGTGCGAGTAGGTATACCAACCTCCCGCATCTAATAACCCGGCGGCAACGGCTCATCCGACTTGACCATCTGAAGTTTCAATTGCGAGAGTCCTCCCGGGCTTCTGAATGGAAGCCGCCATCCTGGGGAGGACAAGGCAATGGGCGAACTGCCCGATTATGACGACCTGCCGGAACTGGCAGGTCTGGGCATGCGGCATGCGTGGGATGCCTTTGGCCGCGACGACGACCTGGGGTCGATCAACCTGCTGACACCAGACCGGGTAAGGGCGGCGGCGCGCCGTGTGCAGACCGGGCAGATGGTGAACCTGTCGCTGTCGCTGGATGAACCCGACCCGCCGTTGTTCGGGCGCAAGCCGCTGGCCCATGACATCTATGCGCTGGACCGGAACACGCTGGATGACAGCGTCGATTCACTGTTCATGCAGGCGTCCAGCCAGTGGGACGGACTGCGCCATGTCCGGGCGCGGGAACATGGCTATTTCACCGGCATCGCCGACGGTTTTACGCCGGGCCGGGGGCGCCTGGGCATAGAACACTGGGTCGAGCACGGGATGAGCGGCAGCGGCGTGCTGCTGGACGTTGCGGGCTTCATGGCCGCGACCGGTCGGGACTACGACGCCCTGTCACCGCGCTCCATTTCCGCCGCCGACCTGCGCGCTGTCGTGGCGCACCAGGGAACCGAGATCAATGCCGGGGACATGCTGTGCATCCACTTCGGCTGGGTCGAGGCCTATCGTGCGCTGGATGGCGCGGCACGAACGGCCTACGCCGACAACGTGCAGCATGCCGGGCTGGACGGGTCGGAGGACATGGCCCGGCAACTCTGGAACTGGCATGTGGCGACAGTCGCCTGTGACAATCCGGCGGTCGAAGTCGTACCGGGCGATCCGAAGATCGGGTCGCTGCACCGACGCATGATCCCGCTGCTGGGCATGGCGTTCGGGGAGATGTTCGACTTCTCCGCGCTTGCACCGGCCCTGCGGGCGCGCGGCGACTGGCATTTCATGATGACCGCCATTCCGCTCAACCTGCCGGGCGGCATCGGATCCCCGGCCAATGCACTGGCCATCCTCTAGGCCCGAAACATCCTGCAGCCCGGCAAGGGCGCAGCCACACGCACATATCGCTCAGGAGACTACACCTTGGAAATCGACGTCGAGAACTTCCACAATCGCCGCAACAACCAGCGCTGGAACCGGATGTCCATCGGCGACATCTTCGAACGGGTCACCTGGAGCACCCCGGACAAGGAATGCCTGATCGCCACCCCGGACGCGACGGTCAATCCGAAGCATGCGCGGGTCACCTACCGCCAGGCCCATGAACTGGTGAACCGGGTCGCGAACGGGTTGCTGGCGCTCTGCCGGCCGCCCGCCGCGCGGGTCGCAATGCTGTGCGACAACTCGGTGGAGGCATGGCTGTCCAAGATCGCCATTGCCAAGGCCGGGCTGGTGGCCGCCCCGATGAACGTCATGATGGCACCGGATATCATCACGGAAGCACTGCAGCGCATGGAGGCAAGTTGCGCCATCGTCGATGCCGACCTGTGGGAACGCATGGGCCATGCGTTCGAGGCGGCGGACGTCGCACCGATCATGTCCATCGGCGGCAACGAAGACGGTCCCTATCCAACGTTCGATGCCTTCATTGCCGACCAGGGCATCGAAGACCCGGACGTCGACGTGCATTCGGACGATATCTGGGAAGTGCTGTTCACGTCCGGCACCACGGCCAAGCCGAAGGCGGTGATGATCTCCCACACCTATGCCTACATGGCCGGATACAACCACGTGCTGTCCATGACCCGCGGGCTGGATCACGAGAACGAGCTGCGTGCCGCGACCTTCACCCCGATGACATTCCATATCGGTGACCTGATCATGATGTTCGGGCCGCTGCTGGCCGGCGGAACGGTCATCATGGGGCGGAAGCCGGATGGTCACATGATGGCAAGTGCCTGTACCCGGGAGAGGGTGACCTGCCTCTGGGGCGGCTCCCCGCAGTTCGTGGAATCGATCATCCGCGCGGTCGCCGAGACCCCGCAGGCCTATGACCTGAGCAGCATCACGGTGATGTTCTTTGGCTGGGCCCCCCTGGCGCCGGGATCACTGGCCGCCTTCACCCGCCTCACCTCGCCGCGGTTGAGCGTCTACGAGATCATCGGCCAGACCGAGTCCGTCGTCTGCCACTGCTTCCACATCAACCAGAACCGCGACACCTACATGCGCACGGCGCCCGCGCAGAACTATGTCGGGCTGCCCGTGCCGATGCTGGCATCGACCGTCATGGACGAGGACGGCAACGACCTCTGGGGACAGCAAGGCGTGGAGGGCGAGGCGGTATATCGTTCGCCGGCCATGTTCTCCGGCTATTTCAAGGACCCGGACGCCACCCGGGAGGCCTTGCGCGATGGCTGGCTGCATTCCGGCGACAGCTTCGTCTTCGGCGAGAACAACCTGCGGATCATGGTCGACCGCTACAAGGACATCGTCAAATCCGGCGGCGAGAACGTCTCCAGCATCCGGGTTGAATCGGTGTTGCAGCAGCATCCGGACATCGCCCGCGCGGCCGTGGTGGGTGTGCCCGATGACAAGTGGGGGGAAATGGTCACCGGCTGCGTCATCGCCAGTCCGGGCGCCACGATCGACAAGGACGCGGTGATGGCCTTTGCCCGGGAACGGCTGGCAGGTTTCGAGTCACCGAAGCAGATCATCATCATGGACTCCTTCCCCGAAACCGTCGGCGGCAAGATCCTGAAGTACAAGCTGCGTGCGGCACTGGCGGAGCAGGCCTGATGGAACCTGCCGACCTGCTGGCCCGCATGTCGAAGATGTTTCGTGCCGACATCGGGCCGGCAATCGCGGATGAATACCCACGCACCCAGGCCTACCTGAGTTCGGTGGTGCTGCAGAAACTGTCCCTGCAGCTTCGCAATGCGGAAGCCCATGCGGCGGCCGAGACCTCGGAACGCGCGGCACTGGTCAGCGACCTGGAGCACCTGTTGGCCGTCGCACCGGTCCCCGCCAGCGTCAGCGACGCCGTCGCGTCCCTGGCGGCTTCGGGCGATGCGGGCCTCTGTGCCTTGATCGAGGTGCTCTACGCCGCCCGGGAGGAACTGGACCAGGCGCGGTTCGAGACCCTGCTCGGCCGGGTGCGGGCGGACCTGCGCCGATCCATTGACCGCAGGATGGAGGTCGCGGCATGAGCGATCTTGTCCCGGCAGCCGAAGTACCCGCCCGCATTGCGGCCTACATCCAGGCAAGGATTCCCGGCGCCGACGACATGACGCTGACGGACCTGCAGCAGATCGCGGTCGGCTGGTCCCACGAGACCTGGCTGTTTGATGCAGAATGGATGGAAGGCGGGAAGAAACGGTCGGCGGGGTTCTGCCTGCGACGCGACCCCGGCAACGCCCTGCTGCGCGACCTGTCCGACCTCGGTGAACAGTTTCGTGTCCTGAAATGCCTGGAAGGCACCGACCTGCTGACACCCAGGGCATGGTGGTACGAGGCCGGGCCGGAGGTTCTGGGCGCGCCGTTCCTCGTGATGGAGAAAGTGGGCGGCGAATGCCCCAATCCCTGGGGCCGGGAGGGTCGACGGTTTTACGCCGAGGCAGCGGACCGCGGCATCCTGCCCGCCAGCTTCACGGACGCATTGTCGACCCTGCACAACATCGACTGGCAGGCTGCGGGCCTCGACTTCCTGGGCGTGCCGGAAGCGGGGACGAACCAGTTCGCCATGAACGAGATCGCCAAGTGGAAGAAGCTGATCGCCCTGTCGGGGCATGGGCCGGAGCCGGTGCTGACCGACCTGATCTGCTGGCTGGAGGCCAATGCGCCCGTCACCGAACGGCTGACACTGGTCCACGGCGCCTATCGCACCGGCAACATGCTGATCGCGGACGACCGCATCTCGGCGGTGCTCGACTGGGAACTGCAGGTCATCGGCGACCCGATGTACGACGTCGCCTATGTCCTCAGCGACCTGAACCGGGAGAACAGCGACCTGCTGTCCAACCTTGTTCCGCGCGACATGTTCTATCGCCGCTACGAGGATGCGACCGGCATCCGCATCGACGAGGATGCCTGCCGCTATTACCAGTTGCTCTATGCCATGCGCTCGGCCGCGTTCTGGATGAGTGCATCCGGGCTCTATCGGGACGGCGCCAGCAACGACATCCGCCTGGCCCGCACGGAATGGTCGATCCCGGTAGTCCTGCAGCGCGCCGCCCGCGACCTGGGCTACTGATCAGGCGGGGGAAACCCGTGACGGGGATGTTGACGGCAGGATCATGACGCCGGGGCGGCTCGGCCGCGCCTGGCGCGGGCCATGCGCTCGAAATGATGCATCGGCCACATGTCCTGTTCCTCGCCCCAGGCGATGCCGTCACCGCCGCAGTCCCAACGCACCAGGCTGTTGATGTCGATGAAGGTATGGCGATTGATGATGATGCGGCTCTCCGCCGTGCCCTGCGCCGTCAGCGCCCTGCCCTCCTGATCTTCCAGCTTCAGGGTGATCGACGTGCTCGTTCCGGTCTGCGGATCGCGCTCGCCGGTTCGGGTCCCGCCGCGGAGCGAGACCGTGCGGCCGTCGCGGCGCAGGAAGCCGTAGGCCACCGTTTCCCCTTCCGGCTGCACATTGGTGACGGCAAGGAAACCTGTGTCGGGGTCCGTCATGCCGGTGATGTACCCGGCCCGGCGCGGACGGTCCTCCGGGCGGCGTCCCCAGGTCCGGTCACGCATCCCGAAACAGTCGATCCCGATCCGCTCCCCATGCAGGACGATATGGCCATGCACCCGACCGAACTGGTCGAAATGATGCGCCGAACCGAAGGTTGACCCGGTCGCCGTCAGCGGCTCCGGCGCCATCACGCCGTCGAAACGCAGGTCGGCTGAAAACAGCCCCCTGCCGTTGTCGTCATAACCCAGCGCATAGGACATGCAGGGTTCCAGCACCCGGATCGAGGTGCCGGTGGGCAGGCGGATATCCGTCAGATCCTGGTCCCGCGGGATCGGCAAGGCGGTGTAGTTGGACGAGAACGGGACTTCCCACGGCAGGCTTGCCTTGTCGTCCCAAATCCAGGCCCCGCCGGAGACGATGCCGATGTTCGGCCGTGCCATCGTGTAGAGCCAGCCACCCAGCTTTCTCTCCGGATGATGGAACGAGAACCAGGCCGTTTCCGTGGCCCACCAATCGTCGCCCATCAGGTCGAAGTGGAAGGAATCATCCCGTGGTGTGAAGACGCGATCAGGTTGGCTCATCTCCGGTGTCCTCCTTCTGTTCGGCCCCGGCAGCATCCCGCGCGATCAACCGTTCACGCAACCGGAACTTCTGGATCTTGCCGCTGGGCGTGCGCGGAAATTCGGGAATGATCTCGAGCCGTTCGGGCAGGTAGTTGCGGGACATGCCATGTCCGGCCAGGAATGCGGTCAGTGCCTGCAGCGTCAGCGCCGCCCCGGGCCGCAGGGTCACCAGCGCGCAGCCCCGCTCCCCCAGTCGCGGATCGGGAATGCCGACGACCGCGGCATCGATGATGTCGGGATGGCGATAGAGCAGTTCCTCCACCTCCACCACCGGAACATTCTCGCCGCCCCGGATGATGATGTCGCGGGAACGACCCGTGATGCGGATGTACCCATCGCTGTCCATGCGGGCATTGTCCCCGGTCTCGAACCAGAGGTCGTCCGTCAGACCATAGGCATCCGGGCGATTGAAGTAGCCGACGAAGCAGGTCGGGCCGCGCGACTGCAACCGCCCCTCGACACCGGGCGGCACGGGGTCGTCATTGCCATCCACCACCCGGACTTCCTGCAGCGGCAAGGCGCGGCCATCGGTCTCGAACACCTTCGCCTCGGCATCGCCGGGATAGGTTGCCGTGACGATGCCGTTCTCCGTCATGCCCCAGGCACTCATGACGTAGAGACCCGGATGCACTTCCGCCGCCTGGCGCAGCAGCACGCGGGGGATCGGCGCACCGGCGCACAGGAAGAGCCTGAGACTGCGCATGTCATGGTCACGCACCCCCGGCACATGCACCAGGTCGCTGAGGAATGGCGTCGAGGCGACCGTGACGGTGCATCCCTGTTCACCGATCAGGCGTGCCGCGACAACGGGATCCCAGACGTCCTGCAGCACCGACCGGATTCCAAGCACGAGCGTCATGACGCAGGCGTACATGAAGCCTGTCTGATGCGCGACCGGCGACCCCATGTAGACCACGTCGTCATCCGTCAGGCGAAACAGCTCCCGTGCCAGCCGCACCTTGCACAGCAGGGTGTTGGGCGTGTGCATCACACCTTTCGGCTGCCCCGTCGTGCCGGAGGTGTACATCAGCTCCGTCACGTCGTCGGCCGACGGGCGCAGGCCCGAAAGATCCGGCATCTCGCCCGGCTGATCTGCGGCCAGCAGGTGGTCGAGGCTGTCGTCCGGGTCGCCACCACCGACCACGAGCACATGTTTCAGGTCCGGCAGGTCGGCGCGGATCTCGTCGATCATTGCCGGGTAGTCGAACCCCCGAAACCGCGCCGCCACGATCAGCAGTTTCGTCTTCGGGAACCCGAGCATGAAACGAAGCTCCCGCTGGCGGAAGATCGGCATCAGCGGATTGATCACGGCACCGATGCGGGCGCAGGCGGGATAGATCACCAGGTAGTGCCACCAGCTTGGCAGTTGCACCGCCACGACATCCCCCGGGCCGATACCGCGCTGGCGCAGCACCCGCACCATGCGGTCCGACAGGCGTTTCAGGTCGCCGAAGGTCAGGCGTGTCTCGCCCCGGTCATCCGACTGCCAGGCAACGACGGCCACCCGGTCGGGAAACCGCGCCGCGACACGATCGAAATGATCGACGATCAGTTCATCACCCCAGAGCCCGGCCGCCCGCATCTGGCGCAGCCGGGCCTCGGGAATGACGGGATCAGGCATCAGCGGGCCGCCGCCTGCTCAACCGCCCGCCCGGCGGGGTTCGGTATCGTAGCCGTCCAGGTCCGCCTGCCGCGTCATATCGAACAGGTCCACGTTCCGGAACGGGAAGTTGACCGTCACCCGGCCCTGGCTGTTGCGGTAATAGGTCTGCATGCCGGGATGGGTCCAGACCATGTTCTCATGCGCGGCCTCGACCTTGGCGTTGTAGGCGTCATGCACATCCTCGCGCACCGAAACCACGCCCAGGTCCCGGTCCAGCATCTTGCCCATCAGGTCCATGATGTAGTTGATCTGCATCTCGATCACGAACAGCAGGCTGCCACCGTGGCCGGGCTGCGTGTTGGGGCCGTAGAGGATGAAGTAGTTGGGAAAGCCGGGAACGGCGGTGCCCATGTACGCCCGCGCGTCATCATCGTTCCAGACCTCCCGCAGGCTGCGGCCGTCACGCCCGCGCGCCTCGTAGGTATTGATGAAGCGCAGCACGTCGAAGCCGGTGCCGATGATCAGCACATCCGCCTCTCGCCGCGTACCGTCTTCCGTCACCAGCGCATTGCCGGAAACCTCCGCGATACGATCCGTCACCAGTTCGACCTTCGGATTGCGCAGCATCCGGTACCAGCCGTTGTCCATCAGCATGCGCTTGCCGAACGGCGGATACTTGGGCAGCACCTTCTCGAACAGGTCCTGGCGATCGCCGAGTTCATCGCGGATATGGCGGGTGAAGAACTTCCGGTGCCCGTCGTTGATCGCATTCAGCGACCGGTCGGCATCCGGCCAGTCCGGATCCTTCTGCAACGCCGGATGCACACGGTCGTTGAAGGTCCAGCCCAGGCGGACCCGGTACCAGGCCTGGTACAGCGGCACCTCGCGGATCAGGAAGCGCATCGGTTCCGGCACCGGCTTGCGGAAATGGGGAAACGGGGCCGCCCAGTGCAGCGAACGCTGGTAGATGTCCAGGCTGCCCACCGTGTTCTGGATTTCCGGGCAGATCTGCATCGCGCTGGCGCCATTGCCGATGATCGCCACGCGCTTGTCGGTCAGGTCCAGGCCCTCCGGCCAGCGGGAGGTATGGAAGCTCTCTCCCTCGAAGCCGTCCAGGCCGGGAATGTCGGGGAACACGGCGGGGTTGAAGATGCCCGCGGCGCTGACGACGACATTCGCCGTCTCCACCGATTCCTTCCCGGTCGCGTCGCGTGTCGTGACCCGCCAGCTCTGGCTGTCTTCCTGCCAGTCCGTCGACACGACCTCGGTCCCGAACCGGATATGCGGCCTCAGGTCGAAGTGGTCGGCCACGTGCTCCATGTAGGTCTTCAGCTCGTCACGCAGGGCGAAATACATCGGCCAGTCCCACATGACGAAGGAGAAAGAGTAGAGATGGTTCGGTGTATCGACGCCCGCGCCCGGATACCTGTTCTCCAGCCAGGTCCCGCCGACATTCTCGTTCCGTTCGAGGATCTCGAAAGGTATCCCGGCGGCCTTCAGGTGCACCGCCATGCACATGCCCGACGCGCCCGCACCGATGACAAGAACACGGAACCCTTCCGGCACGCTCAGCGGCTTCCGCTCCAGCGGGCGCTGGCCAAGCTGCGCCCTGGTCATGGGGCCGTATTCCCGCGGCACCGGTTCACCCATCGACACGCCCAGCATGCGCACCAGCAGGTCCGGATCAGGGTCGGGAATGGCAACCGGCTTGCCGCCGCGCCAGTCGAGGATGGCCGTCAGCGAGGCCGCCCGCACTTCGGCCTGGATGTCATCGGGCAGGCCGCCGCTGTCGTTGTCGTCCAGGCCTTGCCCGCGGGATGGATGGTAGCGCGGCTCCAGCCAGCCCAGGTCGCCGGTCAGTTGCACCAGCACCATCAGCAAGGTCGGGATGTTGGCAACCGCCACCGCCTCCCGCAACAGCCGTGAATCCTCGGCACTCACCCCATCGGAAACAGTCATGATCAAATCCTCCCCGACTACAGGGTGGCGCGTGCAGCCCTCCCTGTACAGTCGCGGAAAGGATCAGCTGATATGAAAATCGTCGAGATCGGGCGCGGCCATGTCACTGCGGAACCGCTGGAAGTCCCATGGGTAAAGCGCCGGATTGCCGTTCTTGTCCAGGTACCAGCTGTTGCAACCGGTGACCCAGACCGTGCCGGGCATCGCGGCCTTGATCTCGTCGTTGAAGCGTTTCGTGGCCTCCGGCGTCGGTTCGACCTCGACACCTTCCGCCCGCTGAATCTGCGTGATCAGCTGCATGATGTAGTTCAGCTGCACTTCCGCGACCTGGATCAGGGAGAAGTTGCCGATCGGGCTGTTCGGGCCCGCGACCATGAAGAAGTTCGGGAAGTCCGGCACGGCGACCGAACGATAGGCTTCGTTCGCCTCCGCCCAGGCCTCGTCGATGCGAAGACCGTCGCGGCCGGTGACCTTCATCGGGCGCATGAAATCATGTGCATGGTAGCCGGTGGCCAGCACCAGCACATCCAGCTCATGCAGACGCCCGTCAGCCGTGCGAACGCCGCCCGGCTCGATCCGCTCTATCCCGTCCGTCACCAGTTCGGCGTTGGGCTTCTGGATCGCGGGATAGAACTTGTCGGTCATGATCAACCGCTTGCAGGCAACCTTGTAGTCGGGGGTCAGCCTGGCCCGCAGGTCCGGATCGCTGACGTTCTCCATCAGGTTGCTGTAGCAGTTCTCCTCCACCTTCCGCATCTCTTCCCGGTCGCCGATGACGGCGCGGGCGAAGGTATCGACGAACCGTTACGACAGATGGTCGTAGAGGCCATCCATCTCCTCGTGCTTCTCGCGATAGCGCTCCATCATAGCCTCGGGAATCTCGGGATTGGGCAGCGGCACGACCCACTGCGGGGTGCGCTGAAACAGGCTCAGATGGGCGACGTCGTCGATGATCGCCGGGGTGATCTGCATCGCGGTGGAACCGGTGCCGATGATGCCGACACGCTTCCCCTTCAGATCGACATCATGGTTCCAGCGCGCGGTGTGGAACATGTCTCCGGCGAAACTGTCCAGCCCGTCGATATCGGGGTACTTCGGATGATGCAGCACGCCGGTGCAGCAGATCACGGCGTCGAAGACATCCACGTCGCCGCCGATGGTTTCCAGTTCCCACCGGCTGTCCTTGAAGGTGCTGCGCACGATTTCCGCATTGGTCCGGATCAGGCGGTTTACGTCACGACGCGCGGCGACACCTTCGAAATACCGGCAGATTTCCGGTCCGGGCGAAAACCGCCGCGACCAGTCCGCGTTCGGCTCGAACGTGTAGCGATACAGGTGCGACGGCACATCACAGGTCAGGCCCGGATAGGTGTTGTCGCGCCAGGTGCCCCCCAGCCGATCCGCCTTCTCGAAAATGGTGATGTCGTGGACGCCGGTCTCCCGCAGCCGGATCGCGGCAAGAATGCCGGACATGCCGGCACCGATGATCGCGACTTTGAGGCTGCGGGAACCGATGTCTACGGCCTGTTCCGCAGAACGAGTGACCGTACCATTCATCGCTGCTCTCCTCCCCAGATAGCGCGGCGTGAACCGCCCTGAAACTTGCCTGATGCCGCCATAATGTCCAATTCGAAGCCCGTGCAAATCCATTCATCGAACGAATGAATAGCCCGCGAACCATGCGGTCAGCATCACTACGTCATATCGGGATCGCGCGCGGTAATCCAACCGTTGAATTGGCCGGGACCAGGCGAGGACAGACCTTTATCCGGCGCAGGCGGAATTTCCCATTGCCTGCACGCGTCATTTGTCAGATTGGTGCACCGCCCTGCCCGCTCGACACCTCCCAACGGACCGGAGTCAGCGGCCGGTCGGTCGGCGCTTCCGCCACCGCCTTTCTGCCCGCGGGCGAGAGGATTCACCATCGGAGTCCTGCATGATTGCCCAGCTGTTCGCCATCATCGCGCCTGTTTTCGTCATCGCCGGCCTGGGATTCGGTTGGCGGCGCATCAAGCTGCCGTTCGATACCGCGACAGTCACGGCCATCGCTACCACCCTGGGGACGCCGGCGCTGATCCTCGCCACCCTCTCGAAGCTGGAGGTATCTGCCGAAGCCTTTGCCGAGATGCTGCTCGCCACCGCGCTGGCGCTGGTCGGCTTTGCGGTCTTCGGCGGACTGGCGCTGAAGATCGCCCGTCTGCCGCTGCGCGCATTCCTGACACCCGTCATGATGGCCAACGCCGGCAACATGGGCCTGCCCTTGTGCCTGTTCGCGTTCGGGCAGGAGGGACTTTCCCTGGCAATCGCGGTGTTCGCGGTTGTCGCCGGTTACCACTTCAGCTTCGGCATCGCCGTGGTGTCAGGCCGTTTCAGCCTGAGGCAACTGGCGCGCACCCCCGTCGTGCACGCGACCGTCATCGGATTGATCCTGGTTTCCACCGGCACCGTCCTGCCCGACTGGATCGACAATACGCTGAAGCTTCTCGGCGGTATCGCCATACCGATGATGCTGCTGGCGCTCGGCGTCTCCCTGTCGGGGCTGCGACTTGCCAGCCTGGGTCAGGCGGGCATCGTCGCGCTGATTCGTCTCTGCGTCGGGCTTGGTGTCGGCCTTGGCGTCGCGCAGCTGCTTGACCTGAGCGATACCGCGACCGGCGTCCTGATCATCCAGAGCACCATGCCTGTCGCCGTGTTCAATTACCTGTTCGCGACGATCTATGACCAGCGGCCGGAGGCGGTTGCCGGGTCCGTGCTGATCTCGACCGCGGTCTCCTTCGCGACCCTGCCGTTCCTGCTGTTGCTCGCGCTCGGCCAGTACTGAAGCAGGCAGAGGAATGCCGGACCGGTGTTACCCGGCCCGGCATCCCGCGACCATCAACGATGGTCGCCGCCTTTCGATTCTAGTTCTTGAAGCGGCGGATCTCGCCGGACTTCAAGCGCTCGAAGTAGGAGTTCATCTCCCGACGCACGATCGGCATCAGGAAATACAACGCGGTGATGTTCACCACGGCCATGGCGAAGATGGCCGCATCGGAGAAGTCGATCACCGGACCAAGACTGGCCGCGGCACCGATGACGATGAACACGCAGAACATGACCTTGAAGAACATTTCCGCCGTCTTGCCTTCGCCGAACAGGTACGTCCATGCCTTCAGGCCGTAGTAGGACCAGGAAATCATGGTGGAGAAGGCGAACAGGATCACCGCTATGGCAAGTACATAGGGAAACCAGCTGAGGCCCTGGGCAAATGCCGCGGAAGTCAGCGAGACACCGGAAACATCGCCCACAGTCTGGATGGATGAACCATTCAGGACATAATTGCCCGTGGCCGGATCGGAGACCAGGACACCCGAGATGGTGATCACCAGCGCGGTCATCGTGCAGATGACAACGGTATCGACGAACGGTTCCAGCAGGGAGACCACGCCTTCCGTGACGGGTTCCTTCGTACGCACCGCCGAATGGGCGATGGCCGCGGAACCGACACCGGCCTCGTTCGAGAACGCGGCCCGCTTGAAGCCCTGGATCAAGGCACCAACCATGCCACCGGCCACACCCAGGCCGGTGAATGCACCTTCGAAGATCTGGCCGAACGCCCAGCCGATCTTGTCGTAGTTGATGATCAGGATGATCAGCGCGGCACCGACGTAGAGCACCGCCATCAGGGGCACCACCTTCTCCGTCACGTTGGCGATGGACTTGATGCCGCCGACAATCACGGCGAACACGATCACGGCAAAGATCACGCCCGTGATCCAGCCCGGGAAGTCGCCGACGAGGCCAGCGATCTGGGCATGCGCCTGGTTGGCCTGGAACATGTTGCCACCACCCAGCGCACCGAGGATGCAGAACACGGAGAACAGCAGCGCGAGAACCTTGCCACCCGGCAGGCCGCGTTCCTTGAAGCCCTTCGAGATGTAGTACATCGGACCACCGGAAACGGTGCCGTCCGCGTATTCGTTGCGGTACTTGACGCCCAGCGTGCACTCGGTGAATTTCGATGCCATCCCCAGCAGACCCGCAAGGATCATCCAGAACGTGGCACCGGGACCACCGATGCCGACCGCCACGGCGACGCCGGCAATATTGCCCAGGCCGACGGTGCCGGACAGGGCCGTTGTCAATGCCTGGAAGTGGCTGACCTCACCCGCATCGTCGGGGTCGGAATACTCGCCCTTCACCAACTGGATGGAGTGGCGGAAGCCACGCACCTGGATGAAGCCGAAGTAAAGGGTGAAGACGGTCGCCGCAATGACCAGCCACATGACGATCCAGGGGAACGCCGTGCCGGGAATCGGGGCGAAGATGAAGTTGACGAACGGGCCGGTGGCAGCCGCGAAGGCATCGTTCACCGCCTGATCGATGCCGCCGTCCTGCGCGAAGGCGGGTACGGAAACGACAGTCGCCATCAGGGCGAGCCCTGTCTGAAGAATTTTTCTCATGATTGCTCCCTCACCCCACAATGGTCACGGGGACTTCGGCCGTCATCGCCAGGTGGGCGGTGGACGTGCCGAACACGCGGCTTGCGATGCCACCGTCAGATGCCCGGGCAACGACGATCTGGTCGGCCTTTTCGGCCATTGCGACGGCATTGAGTGAATCCGCCACGTGGCCATGCTTGACCATTCCGCGCGCCACGAACCCCTCGGCCTTCAACGCGTTGACCGCCGGTTCGACGATGCGCGAGGTCGCAGCCGCGATCTCGGCTTCACGCCGCTTGTGACGCTCGGCGTTTTCTTCGGCCGTCTGGAAAGAAAACGGTGACCATTCGATGACGTAGAGTGCGATGAGTTCGCAGTCTCCGATCAGACTGGACAGCTTCTTGGCATAAGCAACTGCGCGGTCGCCTGCCTCGCTTCCATCAAGCCCAATGACTATCTTGGCTGTCATTATTACCCCTGCCTCGTTTTTATTGGATTTCTGATCTTGTTTCTTGACGAAGATATCCCATGAACGATGTCACAGAAGTTTCAGGCCGTCACCCTGTGCGAGACGGAGACTTGCCTGTCCCCGCCATTTTCCGGCGAATTCGAATTATTGACGCGCGGAGCGACCGGCACGCGAAACATAATTGCGAACCAGTTGCATTCAGCGACATTTCGCGGTGAACCGGTCTAACGGATTCGAGGCGGATTCCAGGCATGACGCCGGTCGATGTGCCGGATCAGGCCCGATTCAGGGTCGGATCAGCCCGTGAATCGATCTTCGATCATCCTGACCAGCGCCCTCATGCCCATGGCCTCACCGCCGCGCGGGCGACCTGGCCGGTTCCGGCTGTTCCAGGCCATGATGTCCAGATGCAGCCAGCGGTCGGGGTCCGCGACGAATTCCTTCAGGAAAAGGGCTGCCGTGCTGGCCCCGGCAAAGCGGCCGGAACCGGCGTTGTTGATGTCCGCGAACGGCGTATCGAGCATGTGGCGATAGCCTTCGTGCAGCGGCAGCCGCCAGACCGCGTCACCTGCCCGGGAACCCGCCTGCGCCAGGTCCGATGCCAGCCCGTCATCGCGCGCGAAGAAGGCCGCGATTTCCGTGCCCACCGCGACACGCGCCGCCCCGGTCAGGGTGGCAAGGTCCACCAGCAGGTCGGGGTTCTCTTCCCCTGCCAGGGTCAGGGCGTCACCCAGCACCAGGCGTCCCTCGGCATCCGTGTTGCCGATCTCCACCGTCAGGCCCTTGCGGCTTGGCAGGATGTCGCCGGGTCGAAAGGCATTGCCCGCGACCGCGTTCTCCCCCGCCGGGATCAACACCCGCAGACGTACCGGCACTGCCAGGGACAGGATCATGTGCGCCAGGCCGAGCACCGTCGCGGCACCCCCCATGTCCTTGCGCATCAGTTCCATGCCGGATGCGGGCTTCAGGTCCAGGCCGCCGGTGTCGAAGCAGACGCCCTTCCCCACCAGCGTCACCTTCGGCAGGTCGGCGTCACCAAACGTCAGGTCTATCAGCCGGGGCGCATCGGCGGCCGCGCGACCAACCGCGTGGATCATGGGGAAATTGCCTGTCAGCAGGTCATCGCCGACAACGGAATGCGCCGTGCCGCCAAAACGCTCTGCCAGCGCCCTGGCCGCGGCCTCCAGCGCCGTCGGCCCCATGTCCTGCGCCGGTGTGTTGATCAGCGTGCGCACCAGGAAAGTGGCCTCGACCATCGCGATCACACGGGCCTGGTCGACCCCGGACGGCCAGACCAGTTGTCCCCGTGGCTTGCCCGATGCCTTCTTGTAGCGGTCGAACCGGTAGGTTCCCAGCGCCCAGCCGGTCACCAGGTCCTGCGCCAGGGCGGCATGGTCAGGCACCGTCAAGGCCGACAGGTCGAGGCAATACGGGTTTGCAGGCAGGCGCGACTGCAGCCCCGCGATGCTCCACATGTCAGGTGCGTCGCCGACCACGGCCAGAACTGCCGTCGGGGTTCCATCGTCGCCGGGCAGCATCAGCGCGGCGCCGGCTTCCATGCGATCGACCCGGCTTGCCAGCCAGTTGCGCCAGAGCGGGGCCTGCCCCTGCATCCAATCCGTCAGCCCACCAACCGGGACAACGTGAACGGGCAGCGCGTCGGCGCTTTCGTCGATGAGATCATACATGGTTCCACTCCGCGATTTCGGACTGGAGACTGCAACACGCAGGTCGGCGGCGGCAAGGGCGATCAGTCGGTCGCGGTCGCTTCCGGTACCGTGGCAGCATCTGCCGCACCCGGTACTTCAGCCGGGGCGACGACGGTCGCATCCTCGTCGTCATCATCATCGTCGACAGGTGCCACGGGCAACATCCCCTGCTCTTCGTAGAACCGGCGTGCGCCCGGATGCAGCGGAACGGTCAGGCCCTCCAGCGCCGTCTGCAGGCGGATCTGGCGGCCCTTCACGTGCCCGGAATTCAGCAGGTTGCGATTGCTCTCGTTCCAGAATGCCCGCGTGATCTCGTAGACGAGATCGGCGTCGACATCGGCATTGACGATCCACTGCGCGCCAACCTGCAGGGTGGGCGTTGTCCCGACCCCGTGATACACGCCCGGCGGCAAGGCACCCGCCGTGTAGAAGCGGTTCGTCACCATCAACTGGTTGGCCGCGACGCCGGAAATCGGTGCCACCGTGAAACGCCCTGTCTCGGCCAGTTCGGTGACAGCGGCCGACGGATAGCCGACGACGAAGAATGCAGCGTCGATCGTGCCGTCCAGAAGCGCGGAAATCGCAGGCTCCGGCCCCATGTCCACCGTCTGCATGTCGGACACTTCCAGCCCGAAGGCATTCAGGATCAACAGGGTGTTGATGCGCGTGCCGGAGCCGACCCGATCGATCGCGACGCGCTTTCCGCGCAGATCGGATACCGAGAGGATCCCGAGGTCACGTCGCACGACCAGGTGGACATGCTCCGGGTACAGGTTCGCGATGGACCTCAGTTGCGGATAGGCATGCTTGCCGGTGAAGACGTGGTCCCCCCGATATGCCCAAGCCGCGATATCCGCCTGGGAAAGGGCGGAATCAAACCGGCCAGCCAGCAACCCTTCGATATTGTCGAAGGATCCGCGCCTGGTCACGGCGGTGGCGATCAGATTATCGACGCCGCAGGCGCCGCCCCCCTCACACGGCGCACGGCCGGGCCGTCCGCCGTATTTGGGTCGGTCCCCACCGCCACTTCCGTGCCGTCGTCGACGCCGTCGACGTCGGTGTCGACGACCAGCGGATCGCTGCCCGTATTCGTCGGGCTGACGTAGATCCCGGTATTCGTCTCAACCACGTCCAGCCGCGTACCATTGTCATCGGCGAGACACACGACCACCCCGCGCCTCA
>CAJYBQ010000008.1 GCA_913064755.1 uncultured Alphaproteobacteria bacterium | reverse complement strand
TGGAGCTGTCGCGAGCGGCGTCGGAGACCAGGGGTCCGCGCGCGTAGTGAATCAGCAGGATGTCGTTGGCGGGCAGGCGCGGATGGGCGTCGATGAACGCAGCGGAGGAGACTGCGGGTACCGGGTCGCGAGGCATGAAGTGGTTCACGGCCAGCACCCAGGCACGCGTCACTGTCTCATGGTACTTCGCTGCCGGATCGACGCCGATGTGGGCAAGCAGGGCAGTGATCGACGCCTTCACGAAGGCCGCGGTCGCGTCGGGACCATGGTTCACCAGGTAGCTGTAGGCGAGACGGATGTGTTCGCGGTGATGAAACGTCGCCGGATCGATCCGGAAGGCGGCGAAGTCCTCCCGGAAGCGGATATCGGCGGCGGAGGCCCGGTGGATGGTTTTGGTGCCGGTTTCCTGTTTCATGCTGCCCTTCCGATCTTGCCGGGCACCATTCGGACCTGGCGCGGGGTCGCGATCCAGATGGCGATGATCCCCACGATACAGAGGCAGATGGCGAAGTAGAAGGCGAGTTCAGAGCTGCCTGTCGCATCATGGGTCATGCCGGTAACCCAGGGCCCCGCCGCACCGCCACCGATCAACGCCACGGTCAGGATGCCGAAGATGGAGCCGTAGTGCGGCCCTTCGAATATCTCCGCCACGATTGGGCCGAGCACCGATGTGACGGCATAGCCGAGGCATCCCTGTGCGATGACCATGACGTAGAGGATGAAACTGGATTGCTGGTGTTCCAGCACGATCAGCGCCGCGTAGCAGATGATGAAGCCCAGGCAGCCGAGCGACCAGACGATCTCCCGCCCGACGCGATCCGACAGGGCGCCCAGGCCGATCTGGCCGGGAATGGCAACGATGCTGACCAGGCCCAGCGCCCAGGCGGCCATGATGGGGTCGAACCCGGCTTCGATCAGGAATGTGGTCTGGTGGACCTGCACCGCGTACCAGCCGTAGGTGGAGCAGAAGAAGCCACCCGCGATCCACCAGAACCGGCCGGTGCGCATGGCCGTGCGCACCGTCCATTCGGTCGCGGCCCATTCGGTATCGACGATATTGGACGCGGTTGCCGATCCGTCGGCCTTCACGGGCAGGGGCTTGCCGTCCGGGATGGCGCCGATGTCGGCGGGGCGCAGGCGAACGAGCAGGTTCAGCGGTGCCACCACCACGACGACCAGGATGCCCATGAACCAGCAGGCTTCGCGCCAGCCCTGGCCTTCGATGATGGTCTGCATGTAGGGCAGGATGATGATGGCGCCGACCCCCACGCCGGAGAAGGCGATGGAGATCGCCAGTCCGCGGCGGCGGGCGAACCAGTTGGGCAGGTAGAGGGACTGCGCGGTGAAGGTCATCATGTTGGCGCCGCCGCCGACCAGCACGCCAAGCGTGGCGTAGAGCTGCCAGGGTTGCTGCAACAGCGGGGCGAGGAACAGACCGGCCGCCAGCAGCACGACCCCGCATTCGATGACGACACGGGGGCCGTACCTGTCCATGGCGCGGCCCACGAGGGGGCTGAGCACGGCCGAGACCATGAAGCCGAAGGAAAAGGCACCGGCAACCAGGCCCCGGTCCCAGCCGAATTCGCCGATCAGCGGAGACAGCATCAGGGAGAACCCGGTGCGTGCGCTGACCCCGACCGCCATCGTCACGAAGGCGATGCCGACAATGACCCAGCCATAGAAGAACGGCAGCCGTGCCGACCAGTGTGCGCCAGGGCCGGTGCGGGACGTTGCGTCGGGCGTCGTCATGGGAACGGCGCGGGCGCAGCACCGCGATGGTGGTGCTGCGCCCGGCTGTCTCGGATGGTCATCAGACGGTTTCGGTCAGACGGTTCAATGCCGACACGATGGCCTTCATCGACGCGGTGGTGGTGTTCTCGTCGATGCCGACGCCGAACCGCTGCTCGCCATGGGCATTCGCCAGGCGGATGAAGCAGACCGCGCGGGTGCGCGAACCGCGTTCGCTGGCATGGATGGCGTGCTCGCGGTAATCGGTCAGGTTGGCGTTGATGCCGAACTTCTCCTTCGCGCCCGTGAAGAAGGCGCTTATCGGGCCATTGCCTTCCCCCGAGATTGCCACGGACTCGCCACCGTGGCGGACCACGGCGTTGACGATCGAATTGCCTTCCGTCGTGTCCGACGACGCGACCTTGTAGGATTCCAGGCAAAACGGGCTGTCGGTCTCCAGGTAGGTCTGCTCGAACGTCTGGAAGATGTCGTCAGACATCATTTCCTTGCCGGAACTGTCCGTGATCTTCTGCACCACCTGGCTGAATTCCACCTGCAACAGGCGCGGCAGTTCGATGCCGAAGTCGTTCTCCATGATGTAGGCGACACCACCCTTGCCGGACTGGCTGTTGACGCGAATGATCCCTTCGTAGGCGCGTCCGACATCCATCGGATCGATGGGCAGGTAGGGCACTTCCCACAGGCCGTCATTGGAACTGCGGACCGAGGTCATGCCCTTCTTGATCGCGTCCTGGTGCGAGCCGGAGAACGCGGTATAGGCCAGTTCCCCCGCATAGGGGTGGCGCTGGTGCACGGGCAACTGGTTGCAGTGCTCCGCAACCGCGATCGATTCGGTGATGTTGGTGAAGTCCAGTTGCGGATCAACACCTTGCGTGAACATGTTCAGTGCCAGGGTGACGAGATCCACGTTGCCTGTCCGCTCCCCGTTGCCGAACAGCGTGCCCTCGATCCGGTCGGCCCCGGCCATGACACCCAGTTCCGTCGCCGCGACCGCGGTGCCGCGATCGTTGTGCGGATGCAGGCTGAGGATCACCGAATCCCGGTCGCGCAGGTTGCGGTGCATCCATTCGATCTGGTCGGCGTAATAGTTGGGTGACGCCATCTCCACCGTCGCCGGCAGGTTGATGATGATCGGGTTCTCCGGGGTCGGCTCGAACACGTCCATGACCGCGTGACAGACGTCGCGGGCATATTCCAGTTCCGTTCCGGTGAAGCTCTCGGGGCTGTACTCGATGCGGACGTTCTGGCCTTCCAGCGTCGGGATCAGGCTCTTCACCTTCCTGGCGCCCTCGACCGCGATTTCCGTGATGCCGTCCTTCTCCAGCCCGAAGACCACCCGGCGCTGCACGGTGGAGGTCGAGTTGTAGAGATGGATGATGACGTTCTTCGCGCCCTTCACGGCCTCGAACGTACGCTCGATCAAGTGGTCGCGCGCCTGGGTCAGGACCTGGATGGTCACGTCGTCGGGGATCAGGTTCTTCTCGATGATGTGGCGGACGAAGTCGAAGTCCGTGTCGGAGGCAGCGGGAAACCCGACCTCGATCTCCTTGAAGCCGACGGCCAGCAAATGGCGGAAGAAACGCAGTTTCTTGTCGCCGTTCATGGGCTCGATCAGCGCCTGGTTGCCATCGCGCAGGTCCACCGAGCACCAGATCGGTGCCTTGTCGATGGTCCTGGTCGGCCACTGCCGGTCAGGCAGGTCGATCTGCGGGAAGGGGCGGTACTTGTGGGTATTCGGCATGCTGGTCATGAACCTGGTCTCCGATTGCTGTACGCAGCTTGTTTCTGGTCCAACCCGATGTTGCTGCCAGGCACCCGCCATGCGGATACGGGACAATGAACAACGATCACGGGTCGATTGAATGTCTGGTTATGAAAAGGGGGAGACCGGAAATCCGGACTCGACGCAACGAGGCTTAACCCGACTCTAGCTGAGAGCCGGGATACCTAGGGCGAGGCCAGGTAGGATATGGCGGGCCGGTGCGTTCATGCGGCAAAGGTTAGCCAGCCGGTGGTTAACGGTCAATTACCAAATCGCCGCTTACGGGCCTGATCTGCTTGGCATCCCAGTCGCGAGCGACTATCAGGAACGGATGCACGTCGGGCCGGGGACATCGTGACCGCATTATCATTCCAGAACGTAAGCCACAGGTTCGGTGATTTCCGGGCCGTCGATGACCTGTCCCTGGACGTGGCGGAGGGGGAGATCGTCTGCCTGCTGGGGCCGTCCGGCTGCGGCAAGACCACCAGCCTGCGCCTGGCGGCAGGGCTGGAGACCCTGCAGGCCGGGCAGATCGGCATCAACGGCAAGCCGGTCGCGACGCCGGGGCTGAGCGTGCCACCCGAGGCCCGGCGCATCGGCATGGTGTTCCAGGACTACGCGCTGTTCCCGCACCTGAGCGTTGCGGGCAATGTCGGCTTCGGCCTGAAGGGCGATGCCCGTGACACCCGCGTGGCGGAGGTGCTGGCGCGTGTCGGGCTGTCGGACCGCGCCCACGTGTTTCCGCACCAGCTTTCGGGCGGGGAACAGCAGCGCGTGGCACTGGCCCGCGCCCTGGCCCCGGCACCGGGCCTGATGCTGATGGACGAACCCTTCGCCAACCTGGACGTCACCCTGCGCAACGCCGTGCGCGACGAGACCCTGGCCCTGCTGAAGCGGCTGGGGGCAACCGTGATGCTGGTGACCCACGATCCGGAAGAGGCCATGCGGATGGCCGACCGCATCGCGGTGATGCAGGCCGGTCGGCTGGTCCAGTTCGGTCCGGCACAGGATGTCTACCTGAAGCCCGCGAACCGTTTCATGGCCACGTTCTTCGGCGCGGTGAACGAACTGCCCGCCGTGGCAGAGGGGGATCGCATCACCTGCGCGCTGGGCGTGTTGCCGCAGCCGCCGGGCGTGCAGTCCGGGCCGCTGGACATGCTGATCCGGCCGGAGGGCGTGCGCCTGGGCGTGGAGGCAGGCGCGGGATCGACCGCGGGATCATCCGCCGGCGGTAACGGCCACACCGACGCATGGCCCGTCACGCGGATGACCGTCGCGGATGTCAGGCTGATCGGCCCCTATTGGCGGGTGCAGCTGACCGGGTCCGGGGTGCCAGCGCTGCGTGCCCGCACCACCAGTCGCCCGCCGGCCATCGGGGCGCAGGTGAACGTGGCAATCGATCCCGAACGTGTAATCCTGTTCCCATCTGGTATGGATGGCCTATAAGGTCCACATGAAAGGTTCTCCGGTCCGGACGGGTCGGGGGCTGTGACACTTCAATTCAAGGGAGATTCCCGATGGGTTCATTCAGCATCTGGCACTGGATCATCGTGCTGGCGGTCGTGCTCATCCTGTTCGGTGGTGGTGGCAAGATCTCTCGCCTGGCCGGTGACCTGGCAGGCGGCATCAAGAGCTTCCGCAAGGGCATGAAGGATGAAGACGGTGCTGCCGGTGGCGACGCCACGCAGGCAAAGTCCGTCGAAGAGAAGGACAAGGCCGCACAGGGCTGATTGACGGGCTGACCCGCGCCCGCGCTGTTCTGCCCCGTCGGTCCACCCGGACCGGGGGCAGGTCCTTCGATGTTATCGCAACCATGAACCTACGGTTGGGCGGCACGCATGCTTGATCTCGGCTGGACGGAACTGCTGGTCATCGGCATTCTGACCATCCTCATTTTTGGTCCCAAGGAACTGCCAGTCGTCTTTCGAACGGTCACCCAGTGGCTGGGAAAGGCACGGTCCGTTGCGCGCGAGTTCCAGCGCACGGTCGACGACATGGCCCGGGAAACAGAACTGGATGAAGTCAGGAAGGCGGCAAAGAACGCCGCGTCGGAAATGAACAGCATGGTTGACCCGTCGGGCAGCCTCGACGGCCTGTTCGACGACCCGGACAAGAAGCCGAACCCGTCCCAGCCACAGGGCATGCCGGACACGCCGCGCGACTCGGCGGCAGAGAACGACGACACGACCGCGTGGGAAAACGAGGCGCCGGCAGCCCCTGCGGAGACACCGACACCCGGGACCACGACACCCCCGGCATCTGAAGCCCCGACGCCCGAAGCCACGCCGCCGACGCCAGAAGCCGATGCGCCGACGCCGGAACCGGCGAAACGGAGTGACGGAGCATGACCGACAGCGCCAAGATCGGTGGTCCGGACGAAGACGCTGTCGAGGATGCCAAGCAGCCCTTGCTCGTTCACCTGATGGAACTTCGCAACAGGCTGGTCTATTCGGTCGCCGCGATCTTCGTTGCCTTCATTTTCTGCTACATCTTCGCGGCCGACATCTACGGGGTGCTGATGCAGCCGCTGGTCGACGTGCTGGGAGAGGATTCCAGTCGCAGGATGATCTTCACGGCGCTGCACGAAGCCTTCTTCACCTATATCAAGGTGGCATTCTGGGCCGCGTTCATCCTGGCATTCCCGATCATCGCGTCACAGATCTACATGTTCGTCGCGCCGGGCCTGTACGAGAACGAGAAGGGCGCGTTCCTGCCGTTCCTGATCGCGACACCGATCCTGTTCATCATCGGTGGCAGCATGGTCTACTTCCTTGTCATGCCGCTGGCGTGGGAATTCTTCCTGTCGTTCGAGACCGTTGGCTCCGACGGTGAACTGGCGATCCAGCTCGAGCCGAAGGTCAACGAGTACCTCAGCCTGGTGATGAAGCTGATCTTCGCCTTCGGTCTCTGCTTCCAGCTGCCGGTGCTGCTGACACTGCTGGCCAAGGTCGGCCTGGCAACGTCGACCGGCCTGCGGGCAAAGCGGAAATACGCGATTGTCGGCGTGTTCGTGGTTGCGGCTATCGTGACGCCGCCGGACCCGATCAGCCAGCTGACGCTCGCCATCCCGATCATCATTCTCTACGAGATATCGATCTTCTGCGCGGTCTTCGTCGAGAAGAAGCGGCGCGAGAAGCAGGAAGCGGAAGACGCGGCCGCAAACTGACCCCGCCGGTCCGGGCAGCATCGAGGCTGTAACCGGTCCGGGTCGTCACCTTCGCCGCGACTGACCGCGCGCGTCAGCCTTTCGGCTTGGCGGGGGACTTGGTGATCAGCATGTGCAGGCTGCGGACGATTTCCTGGCCCGTGGGATTGTCGCTGCCCTTCACGTTGAACCGCAGGATGGCGCTCAGCGCCTCCGTATGTGCGGCCATGACGGGCAGATGCTCCTTCAACAGGGTCTCCTGCCGATCGAGGAAATTGCACAGGTTGTCCGCGACAGATGTCAGCAGCGTGTAGCCGAACGTGCTGCCCTGACCCTTCACGTTGTGGCTGATGTCGTAGATTCGCTCCCGCTCATCCGCCACTTTCAACTTGCCGTCGGTGCATTCGTTGATGATCGTGCGCATGCGGTCGACATCTTCCATGGCCCAGACGCGGAAGTCGTCGGCCATGGCGAGGATGGCCTGCTCTGC
This sequence comes from uncultured Alphaproteobacteria bacterium, assembly GCA_913064755.1. Taxonomy (GTDB): domain Bacteria; phylum Pseudomonadota; class Alphaproteobacteria; order Minwuiales; family Minwuiaceae; genus Minwuia. The sequence continues at coordinate 15,131 of CAJYBQ010000008.1, read as the reverse complement.
CTCCTTGATCCGCGCCGGATCAACCCTTTCGCCGGGCCCGGTCTTGGCACGCAGCGTATTGGGCACATGTATGATCTGGTGCTCACCATCGATCAGTTCGCCCATCGAATCGGCGTCGTCGAGGTTGTTATCCAGGAGGGAGACGGACATTTTTTGCTCCGGCGTTACGCTTGGAGGTGAATTCATCGTCCCCTGTCTTAACCATTGGCGGGTAAAGATAGTCATAATGAACGCCGTAATGTCACGACCGGGAGAAACAGGGTGCATATGCTCCGATCAGGATTCCTCGCTGGTGTCCTGGCCATGCTGAGCGGGCTGATGCCGGCGCAGGCCGACCTGTCGGGCGTGCGCCATTTCACCTACTGGCTGGCCAACCCCAACCCCGCCCTGATCGCGGCCAGCGACTTCGACATGGCGGTGGTCGACTATTCCCGCGACGGTTCCGCGGAACATGCCTTCACGCCCGCCGATGTCGCCATGATGCAGTGGAAGCCGGATGGGGGCCGCCGGATCGTGCTGTCCTACATGTCGGTGGGGGAGGCGGAGGACTATCGCTTCTACTGGCAGCCGTCCTGGGCCGAACATCCGCCGAAGTGGCTGGAGGCGGTGAACCCGGACTGGGCCGGAAACTTCAAGGTCCGGTACTGGGATCCGGACTGGAAACGCATCATCTTCGGTGGTCCCGATGCCTACCTGGACCGGATCATCGCGGCGGGCTTCGACGGTGTGTACCTCGATATCATCGACGCCTACTGGTACTTCCAGGAAAAGGGGCGGAAGACGGCCGCGAAGGACATGACGGATTTCGTCATGGAGATGGCCGCCTATGCCCGCGCGAAGGTTCCCGGTTTCCGCATCGTCCCGCAGAACGCCGAGGACCTGGTGGTCGACACGGCCTATCTCGCCACCATCGACGCGCTGGGGAAGGAAGATGCCTTCTTCGGCTGGGAAGGTGACGGCGTGCCGAACCCGCCTGATTCAACCGCCTGGGTCATGCAGCATCTGAACATCATCACGGCGGCGGAAAAGCCCGTGTTCCTGATCGAATACCCCTCTGACCCCGCGCGGGTAAGGGAAGCCTATGCCAACGGTCGCGAGGCCGGGCTGATCCCCTATGCGACGGTCAGGGCGCTGGATCGCATGGTGGTCAACCCCGGCCTCGACCCGGCGATACCGGGCTTGTTGCAGCGGTAGCCAACGCGCTGGAGCACACGGGAAGTTGAGCCATCCTCCACCTGGCGCCACGATACATTGCGTTCATGAAAAGAATTCTCGGCATGTCCATTTACTGGTCCGGCCCATCGACGGCGATCATTGCTTTCCTCGCCGCAGTTTGCTGCGTGCTGCCTATGGCATTCGTCGCGCTCGGGCTTGGTGGTGCATGGCTATCAGTGCTGGACATGCCATTGGTCTACCGCACCCAGTTGCAGACCCTTTCGCTGTTGCTGCTTGGCTTGGGCTGGGCCGTCTTTTTCTGGCGACAGCGCCAAAGCCTCCTGAAGGGGCAGCGTCTTGATCGGCGCGGCCAGCGCACCCTGCTGATCCTGGTGCTGGGCACCCTGATCGTTGCAGCGTCGTTCGCGGTCTGGGAGCATCAGGGCTGGATTCGCAGCATGATCATGGAGGCACGGGACTGATGAGCGAACCCACCGTCATCGCGCAATCCACCCTGACCTGTCCCGAGTGCAGTCATACGGTCAAGCACGTGATGCCGGAGAACTTCTGCCAGTGGTTCCTGGAGTGTGCGGGCTGCGGCACCTTGCTGAAGCCAAGGCCGGGGGATTGCTGCGTGTTCTGCAGTTATGGCGATGTGCCATGTCCGCCCGTTCAGGCGGGAGATGCCTGCTGCGCCTGAGCCTTGCTGGCAGAAATCTGCGCCCGCAAGGGCTCCAGCAAGGCGTCGAGCATGTCCGGGCGCTGGAATTCCAGGTGAATATCCACGGTCTGGAACAGGTCGCGCGCTTCCGGGGGCAGGCGGACGTGATCCTTGGCCGTCATGACAGCCACGGCATCCCTGTCCCTGGCGCGGTCCACGGCGCGCAGGATGTCGTCACCGCTGAACACGTGATGGTCCGGGTGGGCGAAGAGGTCCGTCACCTCGGCGCGCATCTCCGCCAGTGTTTCGGTGAACTTCTCCGGTCGTCCGATGCCGGTGACGGCCACCACCCGCTTGCCCGCCAGGTGCATGGATGAAGGGTCCGGCACGATATGGGCCTTCATGACCGGCAGGGATGACCGTGCAATGGCCCGGGGCACCATGCCGTTGCCGATGGCGATGACGGCATTCGCCCTTGCCAGGCCTTCGCTGGCCGGTTCGCGCAGGGGACCCGAGGGCATGACCCGGCCATGGCCCAATCCGAAGCCCAGGTCGATGACGATGATGGAGAGGTCGCGGGCGAGGGTGGGGTTCTGGTGGCCATCGTCCATTATGATCAGGTCAGCCCCTGGCGTCGCGACCCTTGCACCGGCAACACGGTCTGCGGCGATGAAGGTCGGGGCGATGCGCGCGTGCAGCAAGGCCTCGTCTCCCACATCAGCCACCCCGTGGGTTGCCGGGTTCACCTTGTGGGCACCGGTGGATGACAGCGATCCGCCATGGCCGCGCAGCAGGATGTGTGGTGTGTGCCCACGGGCCTGGAACCAACGGGCAAGCGCGGCCACGGTCGGGGTCTTGCCCGCGCCACCAACGGCCAGGTTGCCGACGCAGATCACCGGCACCGGCGCGACCCAGGGCCGTGTGCGCGCCCGCCTCGACCGCCCAACGCCGGTCCAGAGCCAGCTTGCCGGGGTCAGCAGCGTGGCAAGCAGGGATCGCTTGCCGCCCTGCCAGAACCGCGGCGCCTTCACGTCCATTCCCCGTGGGGCAGATGCGGCCTGATTTCCGCCATCACGCGATCCAGACCCTCGTCATGCGCTCCCGTGGTCGCGATGCAGCGTTTCCGCGCCTCGGCCAGTCTGGCGGGGGAGTGCAGCAGGTCGTGCACGGCCGTCGCCAGGCCGACAGCGTCATCGACCTGGATCATCGCGCCTGCCGCCGCCATTTCCTCCGCCGTCTCGCGGAAATTCTCCATGTGCGGGCCACAGACGGGCACACAGCCCAGGCGCGCGGCCTCCAGCAGGTTCTGCCCGCCGTGGGGGATGAAGGAGCCACCGATCACGGCGACCTGCGCCAGCCGGTAGAACAGGCCCAGTTCGCCCATGGTATCGGCCACATGCACGGCAGTGGCGGATGTGGGATCCTCCCCGGCGCTGCGGGAACTGGTGCCGATACCGCGCTCGGCAAAGGGAATGAGCATCTCCGCCGCGCGGGCCGGGTGGCGGGGGACGATGATCAGCAGGGCGTCGGGCATGGCCGCGACCACCTGCTGCTGCGTGACCAGCAGCGCCGCTTCCTCACCCGGATGCACGCTGGCGGCCAGCCACACCGGCCGGTCACCGATCATCGCCTGCAGGCGCGCCAGTTCTGCCGGGTCGGCATCCAGAGGCGCGGCGGCATGTTTCAGGTTCCCGGCCTCCACCACCTGTCGCGCACCAAGCGCCCGGAAACGATCGGTGTATTCGGCCCCCTGGGTCAGCACCTTGTCGAACCGCCCCAGCAACCCGGCGATGACGGGCCGCACCCTGCGCCAGCGATTGAACGACCTGGCCGACATGCGTCCGTTCAGCAGGATCAGCGGCTTGCCCGTGGCGTGCATCGCACGGATCAGACCCGGCCAGAGCTCACTTTCGATCCAGAATGCCGCGTCGGGTCGCCAATGGTCGATGAAGCGCCGGGTGGCGCCGGGCAGGTCCAGGGGCACGAACTGGTGGAATGCGCCCTCCGGCAGGCGGCTGGCGATCAGCCTGGCGGAAGTGACGGTACCGGTCGTCACCAGGATGGTGATGTCGGGCCGCTGTTCTCGCAACCGTTCGACCAGCGCCAGGATGGATTGCGACTCGCCGACGCTTGCCGCGTGGATCCAGATCAGGGGTCCCGGGGGCCGACGCCGCCCGGGATGCCCCAGCCGTTCCGCCAGCCGCGCCGGGTCTTCCTTGCCGGCGCGCAGCCTTCGGCGCAACAGTATCGGGGCAAGTGGGGTCAGTACCGCACCCAGGCCATGATAAACGCCGGACCCATCCACAACGGTCAGTCCGCGCCGACTGCGGTGGCGGGAGTTTCGGCCCCGGATGCGTCAAGGCCATCGCCGGTGCTGTCGGCATAGAGTTCGGCATAGCGCCCGCCTTGGGCCAGCAGTTCGGCATGGGTGCCGCTTTCCGCGACCAGCCCGTTCTCGATCACGTAGATGCGGTCGGCGTTGACCACGGTGGTCAGGCGATGCGCCACCATGATGGTGGAACGCCCCTTCGCCAGCCGCGCCAGCGCCGCCTGGACCTTGCGCTCCGATTCGGTATCCAGTGCCGATGTCGCCTCGTCCAGCAGCAGCACCGGCGCATCCCGCAGCATGGCACGGGCAATGGCGACGCGCTGTCGCTGGCCGCCACTGAGACGGAAGCCGGCGGCCCCGACGACGGTTTCATAGCCATCGGGCAGGGCCTCGATGAACCCATGCGCGTTTGCGGCCTGTGCCGCGGCCTGCACCTGTTCCAGCGTGGCCTCCGGTCGGCCATAGGCGATGTTGGCGCGAATGGTGTCGTCGAACAGCGCCGTGTCCTGCCCCACGAAGCCCATGGCGGCACGCAGGCTGGCAGTGCTGACCTGGTCCACCGGTTGCCCGTCGATCTCCACCGTGCCCGCACTGGTGTCATAGAAGCGGGCGGTCAGGTTCAGGATCGTGGACTTGCCGCCACCGGAACCACCGACCAGCGCGATCGTCTCCCCGGGGTTGCACACCAGGCTGACGCCGCGCAGGGCCTCGGTACCGTCTGGATAGGCAAACCGGACGTCACGGAACCGGACCTCGCCCCGGTCGACCTTCAGCTCCCGGCCGTTGGAGCGATCCTCGATCTCCGGCAGGCCGTCGATCGACTGGAACAGACGGTCCGCGGCGGCAAGCCCCGACTGCAATGCTGCGGTCAGCTTGCCCAGTCGGCGGATCGGCTGCGCCATCATCAGCAACGCGGTCAGGAAGGCGAAGAACTCGCCCGGCGTCATGTCACCGGCCAGAACCCGGTGACCGCCGAAATAGATGATGGCCGCGATGGCGATGCCGACGAAGACCTCGATCAACGGTGTGATCAGGGATCGCGCCCGCAGGTTCTTGATGAACATGCTCTCCCGGTCATCCATCACCTTCGTCGCCCGCTCCACCTCGTAGGCCTCGCGTCCGTAGGCCTTTACCTGCCGGACACCGGACAGGGTGTCGTCCAGGAAAGAGGAAAGCGAGCCGGAGGTCTGCTGGATCCCTTCCGACGATTTTCGCGACAGGCGGCCGATCCGCAGCATCGGCAGGGCGGTGGCAGGCAGGATCAGGGATGCGATCAGCGCCATCTGCCAGTCCTTGGTGAACATGACGATGATCAGGAAGATCGCGGTCAGCATGTCCTTGCACAGCGCAACGGTGGTGGTGGCCAGGGCCTCGCGCAGGACAACGGTATCGGTCAGGAAGCGGCTGATGAATTCGCCGACGGTCTCCAGGTGGAAGAACCGCAGGTCGGCGCTGATGAGGCGGCGGTAGAGGTGTTTCTGAATGTCCGTCACCACGCGGAAACCCACGGCCCGGATGGTGAAATGCTGCAGGTAGGTCGACAGCGCCAGGACCGAGAATATGCCGATCATGACCAGCGGGATGATGACCAGCTGCGTCTCGTCGCCCTTGATGAAGATGTCGTCGATCACGGGTTCCAGCTGATGCACGATCAGCGCGGTACAGGCGGCGACGAGAATGACCGCGATGATGCCGATGGTCAGTTCTGCCAGGTAGTTCCGCACGTAGACGGTCCAGATCCTGCCGATCAGCACGCCGGAGGAGGCGCGGGCGCGCTTCTTCGGCGCCGACCCGGGCGTGGACGGCTGCCCCGCGGGCGCATCGGCCCCGGCATTGCGGTCGGTATCTGTCGCGCTGTTGTTGGTCTCAGTCACCTGTCGTTCTTCCTTAGGCATCCGTGGGGCTTCCCGTGCAGGCGTCTCCGCTGTCTTTGCTTTGCGCCCGGCGGCGAAACATAGCAGCATCGACACAGGGCGTCCGCCCCGGCAGCGCGGCGGGTGATCGCAGGCAGCATTCGCACGGATTGCAGGCATCTGCGGCGGCGGCTTCCACTTGGGCCCTTGCTTGGCTATGTACAAGGGAAGGGTCGCGGATGTCATGTGCGCCACGGGCGTTGATTCTATCGGAGGACGGGCTGAAATGGCTGAGCATGTCGTCATTGTCGGGGCAGGGCACGCCGGTGGCACCCTGGCGATACAGCTCGCGAGGGCCAAGGACCGGTTCCGGATCACGCTGATCGGGGAGGAACCCTGGCCACCCTACGAACGTCCGCCGCTTTCCAAGCAGTTCCTGATGGGTGAGGTGGCACTGGAAAAGACCTTCCTCCGGCCTGAAACATTCTATGCCGACAAGGGGATCGACCTGCGCCTCGGCACCGGGGTCACGGCCATCGACAGGGACGCGAAATCGCTGACCCTTTCGGATGGTGAAACACTGACCTGGGACCGGCTGGCGCTCTGCACGGGCACGCGGGTGCGGGAGATTCCGGTGGTCGGACGCGATCTGCCGGGCGTCCACTACATCCGCACCATCAATGATACCCAGGCCATCCAGGCCGTGGCGCATGAAGGCGCGAAGGTGGTGATCGCCGGCGGCGGCTACATCGGGCTGGAGGCGGCGGCGGCACTGCGCCAGATGGGATGCGACGTCACGGTGATCGAGATGATGGACCGGGTGATGGCGCGCGCGGTGGCGGAACCGGTTTCGCGTTTCTACGAAGACGAGCACCGCGCGAGGGGCGTGAAGATCCTGCTCGAGACCGGCGTTGCCGAGATCGGCGGCACGGATCGCGCGACCCATGTGGTCGACAGCCACGGACATGTTCATCCCGCCGACCTGGTCCTCGTGGGCGTCGGCGTGGGGCCGGTCGTCGAACTGGCCGAGGCCGCCGGCCTGGCGGTCGATGACGGCATCGTGGTCGATGCACGGGCACGCACCTCCGACCCCGACATCTTCGCCGCCGGGGACTGCACCCGGCACCCGAACGCGATCCTGGGCGGCGACGTGCGGCTGGAATCCGTGCAGAACGCCGTCGATCAGGCCCGTTGCATCGCCAATGAACTGACCGGCAAGGGCGCCGACTACGCCGAGGTTCCGTGGTTCTGGTCAGACCAGTTCGATCTGAAGATGCAGATGGCCGGCCTGCCGGAGCCGCATGACCAGGTGGTGGTGCGTGGCACGCCGTCGACGCGGTCCTTCTCCGTCTTCTACCTGCGGGACGGCCGGGTCACGGGCGTCAATGCCATCAATGTCGGCAGCGACTACGTGCGCGGCCGCAAGTGGATCGCCGAGGGCCGGACGGTTGACCCGTCCCGTCTCGCCGACACCGAAATTCCCATCAAGGAAGTCTGACAACCAACGCTCCAAGGAGGGCCCGGAACCAATGCCGGTCATTCACATCACCAACCGTGCAGGCGCGGAATCAACGCTGGAAGCCGAGAGCGGCATCTCCGTCATGGAGAACCTGCGCGACAACGACTACGAAGTCGACGCGATCTGCGGCGGTTCCTGTGCCTGCGCCACCTGCCACGTCTATATCGACGAAGCCTGGCAGGCGAAGCTGCCCGCAGCCGAAGCCGATGAGCAGGGGTTGGTGGAGGACGAGCCGACCTACAAGCCGACGTCGCGCCTGTCCTGCCAGATCGAGATGACCGACGCCCTGGACGGCCTGAAACTCACCATCGCGCCGGAAGCCTGAAACCGGGGACCCGCCCGACACCCGCACTGTCACGCCGCGCAGCAACACGGGGTGACGGTGCGGGACGGGCGGTAACCGATCACGCCCTGCCGGGCTTCAGCGCGGGCAGGGCCGTCAGACCAGTTGGCCCCAGAGGTCGTAATGGTCCGCTTCCGTGATCTCGACGCGCACCATGTCACCCGGTTCCAGCTCGGTCTGGCCGTTGATGAAGACACAACCGTCGATGTCGGGTGCATCCGCCTTCGAGCGACCGATGGCGCCGTCCTCGTCCACTTCATCGATCAGGACGTCGTATTCCCAGCCGATCTTCTGCTTCATGCGTGCTTCGCTGATGACCTGCTGCGTCTGCATGAAACGGTGCCAGCGCTCTTCCTTCACCTCCTCGGGGACGTGATCGGGCAGGTCGTTGGCGGCGGCACCGGCGACCGGCTCGTAGCGGAAACAGCCGACGCGATCCAGTTGCGCTTCCTGCATCCAGTCCAGCAGGAACTGGAAATCCTCCTCGGTTTCGCCGGGAAATCCGACGATGAAGGTGGATCGCAGGGTCAGGTCGGGCACGTCGCGGCGCCAGCTCTTGATCCGGTCGAGGGTCTTTTCCTGCGCTGCCGGGCGACGCATGGCCTGCAGCACGGTCGGGCTGGCATGCTGGAACGGGATGTCGATGTAGGGGAGGATCCGTTCCTCCGCCATCAGCGGGATCAGCTTGTCCACGTGCGGGTAGGGATAGACGTAATGCAGCCGTACCCAGATGCCGAAACGGCCCAGCGCCTCGGCCAGGTCGACCACGTGGGCGCGGACCTGTTCCCCGTGCCAGGGCGTGGAGGCGTGGCGGATATCGACCCCGTAGGCTGATGTGTCCTGCGAGATGACGAGCAGTTCCTGCACACCGGCCTCCACCAGTCGCTCCGCCTCGTACATCACCTTCGCGGCCGGTCGGCTGGCCAGCTTGCCGCGCAGGTCGGGGATGATGCAGAACCTGCAGGAATGATTGCAACCCTCTGAAATCTTGAGGTAGGCGTAGTGGCGTGGCGTCAGTTTCAGTCCGGCTTCCGGCACCAGGTTCAGCCACGGTTCATGCGCCGGCGGCACATGGGCATGCACCGCCTCCACCACCTGTTCGTACTGGTGCGGGCCGGTGACGGCCAGGACGCCCGGATGGGACTGCCGGATCGCGGCCTCGTCCACGCCCATGCAGCCGGTCACGATGACCCGGCCGTTCTGGGCCATGGCTTCCCCGATCGCTTCCAGGCTTTCGGCCTTGGCGCTGTCCAGGAAGCCGCAGGTATTGACCACCACGGCGTCGGCATCCGCGTAGTCGGGGGACAGTTCATAGCCCTCGGCCCGCAGCGAGGTGATGATCCGTTCCGAATCCACCAGGGCCTTCGGGCAGCCGAGGGAAACGATGCCGATCTTCGGCGCGGCGGAACCGCTGCCGGAAGCTGTCTTGTCTGATGTAGCTGTCATGGCCGCGCTTCTACGCGAGGTCGCGCCGGAGGGGAAGTGCCAGATCGCCGGTCCTGCTGCCTGGACCGGGTGCGGCTTCCGGATTTCCGCGCGGCTGCCAAACCGTCGGCGTTCAAGGCCCCTGATGCCTCTCCGCCGCTCCGAACGGGTTTTCGCTGTCAGTCAACACCAAGAATAGATTCGCGAATGATTATCATTAACGAAAGTATTCGTCACAAATCGGTCGAGCGGGAACAGAGCTTCATTGGAGACGCTTCAGTCCTTGTGGTACGATGATGCGGAACATGGGGGAACAATCATGGCGGCAGATACCTTCCGGTCGGTTCCGACCGAAGCAGAAGTGATGGCAATGAGTGCGGCGGATTTCGTGGCTGCCGTGGCTGATCATCCGAAGCTCCGGGCCGACGAGACCGTGCGCATCCGCCACGATGCCCTGCGCAACCGGTCCAGCGTCTGCAGCTACTGCGGCGTTGGCTGTCCCTATACCGTGGCACCCGACGCCAAGGGCGTGGATCGCGTTGTCCCCATGTCACCGCTGGGCCTCTGCGTGAAGGGCAAGACGTCCCTGATGACCGGCGGGGACGAGGAACGCACCACCCGCATGGCGCGACGTGGCCTGGACGATGACCGTATCCGGGCACCCATGATTCGCGGCCATGACGGCAAGATGAAGGAAGTGAGCTGGGACGAGGCGCTGGACCGCGCCGCCTGGCTGTTCCTGCACGCCCGCGAATGGGTCGGTCCGGACGCCGTCGCGATCTACGGCAATGGCCAGAAGACGATCGAGGCGATCTGGATGGCCAGCCTCTACAAGCTGGTGTTCCGCCTGCCGACCATCGGCGCGAATTCGGAACATTGCCTGACCAGCGCCGGTGCCGCGCATCAGCTGAATTTCGGCAATGAGGCGAGCTTCACCTGGAGCCAGTTCGACGAGATCGAGGGCTGTGATGTTGCCGTCATGCACGGCACCAACCCTTACGTGACGTTTCCGCAGGCCTACGAGAAGATCAAGCGCAACAAGACCGCGTTGAAGGTCGTCATCGACCCGATCCGCAGCGACACGGTCAGCGATCTGCAGGAAGATGATCCGCGCACGATCCACATCCGGTTCCGGCAGGGCGGCGACGTTCTGTTCAACCTCTCCGTTGCCCGGGTGATCCTGGACAATGGCTGGCAGGACCAGGCGAGCCTGGACAAGCGTGTCGATCCCGACAGCATTGCCGCGTTCCGCGCCCTGGTCGCCGAAGACCGCTGCGTGCCGGAAGAGGCGGCGCGGCGTATTGCGCTGCCGGACCAGGATCCGGTCGAGCTTGCCGCCACCATCCGTCGCTATGCCGAACTCTGCGCCAGGCCCGATGAGACCGGGTACCGGCCCAAGGTCGCGTTCGTTTCCAGCATGGGGGTCAACCAGTCCACCGGCAGCTATGGCTTCTCGACGAACCTGAACCTGCTGCTGCTGACCGGCAATGTCGGGCGCAAGGGCGCGGGGTCCATGCGCATCGCCGGGCAGTCGAATGCCACCAGCGAATTGATGATGGGCTTCAACGGCCGGAAACTGGTGTTCAACCACGATCCGGCGGAGGAAACCCACCGGCAGGCCCTGGCCGATATCCTCGACATCCCCGTGGAGAACATTCCCGACCACAAGGGCACGCCGGTGTCGCAGATGTCGGAGGATGACCGCATCTACTGCTTCATCTTCGTCGGCACGCAGATGACCAAGAACATGCCCCGCGTCGGTCACTGGACCCGGCGCATGGGTCGGTCGTTCAACATCGTCATCGACAGCTTCCTCGGTGAAGGCGTCCTGGAACATGCCGATGTGCTGCTGCCGGCCATGACCTACGTGGAGCGCACCGGCGTCATCCAGCGCGGTGACCGTACCCTGCAGTTGCAGCAGCAATTGAGCGTGCCGCCGGAGAAGGCCTGGGCGGACGAGGAGATCCTCGCGCGGCTGGCGGTGAAGATCGCGGAACGGCTGCGCAACCCTGACACGGCTGAACTGAACGACCTGGACCCGGACGTCGTGCACCGCACCTTTGCCCGCTACCTGGACAACCAGGACAAGATCATGCCCGACCGGGTGTTCGATCACCTGGTGCAGGTCAGCCGCGACCTCGACCTCTACTGCCACCTCGACAATGCGGACGGGGAGGCGATCAGCCACGACATGCTGCGCGCCAATGCCGGCATGGGCGGGCAATGGGGGGGCAATGGTCGCTACAACGTCGATCAGAAGGAAGGCGCGGTCTTCCCCGGCCTGAACGGGCAGGAAAAGACCCTCGCCCGGCTGGTCTGCCCGCCGAACGAGTTCATGGCGCGGCTGGAGGCCGAACTGCCCGCCGGGACCCTGTCGCTGATCAGCGGCCGAGGTCGGCCCGGTCGCCAGGCCCTGAAGGGCAGGGGGCGATACAACTCCGGCATCAAGACGCTGCCGATCTACGGCCTCGACCCCGACGATCACCACGTCGAACTGCACCCGGACGAGGCCGCGGCACTGGGGCTGTCGGAAGGCATGGCCACGCGCATGGTCAGTGGCCACGGCGCGGTCATTGCCGAAGTGGCCCTGAACGACCGTATCGCGCGCGGCACTGCCTTCATCGATTTCGTGCCGGGGGAGGTCAATCGACTGACCGACTACGTGGACTCGGACCAGTTCACGCACCAGAGCCTGATCAAGCGTACCCCGGTGCAACTGGCACCGCTGCGCCCGCTGGAGGCCGCCTTGTGGGCGGACACGGACGTGGCGGCGCTGAACCGCTGCATCGACATCATCTTTGCCGACTGGCGTGCCACCTTCCCGACCAATGAAGACTGGGTGGCAACGCAGCGCGATGACCGTCACGGTGTTCACTGGCTGCCCGCCGAGCAATTGCGCAACCCGCAGACCGCCGAGGACCAGGCGCTGAGCGAGGCCGTCGGCGCGATGACCGCCTTCTTCCAGCGCTATTCCGCCGACAAGGCCTACAAGGCAGCCGCCGGGGACCTGCTGCGCGGGCTGGATGCGGAACGGCGGGAGCGTTTCCTGCTGGTCTACCTGCCGCTGCTGCGCCGCCTCGACTACCAGAGCATCATGCACCCCATCCTGTCCGACTTCGTCGGCGGCGTGACCGTTGTCGATGATGCGGGCAACGAACAGACCCTGGACCTGCTGTCGGCGCACAAGGGCGCGGTGCTGGCGGTCAAGGAAGAGATCGTGGCGATCCAGCTGTTCATCGCGGCCAAGCGTGGCCTCGACCTGCTGTTCGGCCCCGGCGCCACCATCCGGCGCGACGACCTCGCCTTCGTCAGCGGCGTTGCCATTCCCTGCGCGGGCGACGTGCCGGCGCATTTCCTGGGCATTTCCCCGGCCGACATCGGTTCGGCGCTGCTGGTGCATTCGCGCGCCATCGGCAACAGCGCCCTGCTGATGGTGGACCGCGCCACGAACCGGGCCGTCCGGGTCGACGTGATCACCGGCGTCCTGCCCAAGGACCGGGAACTGACCAAGCTGCGCGGCATGGTCATCAACCGGAAACGCGCCGCGACGGGGCAGGAGCATTGCCGCTTCTTCGACCGGCTGGGCGAGCTGATCGTGGATTACGTCCGCACCGGCGACGACAATTTCGAGATTTCGGGACCCGTTGATCTGGATTGGGACGAATACCGCGAGAAGCTCTCGTTCTCCCCCGCGAACAAGTCGGGTTTCGTGAAGTACCTGGTGCACCAGAAGATCTCCCCCGAACTGGCGCAGGCCTTCGTCGACCTGGGCATCATCGACGCGACGAAGGATGCCGCGGCCATCGAGCAGATTCGCACCTGCCCGGATCGTGACACCCCGTCACCGGCCCTGTTCGACCCGGACCAGCTCTACGCCGGTACCCTGTCGGAACGTGTGGACCGGGTGGTGGAGCGGGTCATCGCGCCGGTGCTGGCCAATGACGGTGGCCGCCTCGACGTGCTGGAGATCGACGAGAACATCGGCGAGTTGCGGGTGCGCTTCGTCGGCAGTTGCTCCAACTGTCCGTATTCGCTGCTGTCGATGGAACAGATCGTCAAGCCCAGCCTGCTTGCCATTCCCGGCATCCAGCGCGTCGTCCACCGCGCCAAGGCGCGCGATGGCGAGGTCTTCAAGCTGAAGCCGGGCGCGAAGGCCGAAGGCGGCATCCGGGCCTGAGCGGTCTCGCCGTTTCACGGACTGCGCGAGATGCCTGCCTTCACGCGGCGGATGGGGATGGAGGATTCGATGGAGGCCACGCCGTCGATCTTCACCAGCCGTTCGATCATCAGTTCCTCGAATTCCTTCAGGCCGGTGACGGCAATGCGCAGCAGGTAGTCGCGGTTGCCGGTCATCAGCCAGCAGTCCACCACCTCGGGGAACAGGGAGATCGCGCTTTCGAAGCTGCGCAGCGCGTGATCCACCTGCCGGTCCAGCTTGACCGAGACGAAGACCGACATGGTGTAGCCGAGCGCCGCCTCGTCGATCAGCGCGACGTAGCCGGTGATCACGCCGCTGCTCTCGAGCTGCTTCAAGCGGCGGATGACGGGTGTCGCGCTCAGGCCCACGCGCTGGCTCAGTTCGGCGGCGGTCATGCGGCCGTCCTGTCCGAGTTCGCGCAGGATTCGCAGATCAATCTCGTCCAGCCTGGTGGAAATCACCGAAAATGCCCCCTTGGAAGCGGAATTCACCATATCCATGAACAGGATCGCCTGCATTAGCAAGAAATCACTTCTGCGCCGGTGATAGGTTTGACCTGTTGAACAGAACACTGGTGACATCAACCAGGCTGACGGGACGGGGACACGCGCCATGACTGCATCGCAGAGCCACCTCAAGACCATCGAGCAGCGGCTGCTCTGGCTGTCCCACTGGATGATCCACAACGCCAATCACCTGCGACCGAAGGAAGGCGGCATCAAGATCGGCGGTCACCAGGCCTCTTCGGCGTCCATGGTGTCGATCATGACGGCACTGTATTTCTCTGCCCTGAGGCCGGAAGACCGCGTGGCGGTGAAGCCGCATGCGTCGCCGATCTTTCATGCGATCCAGTACCTGATGGGGCAGCAGACACGGGAGCGGATGGAGAATTTCCGCGGCTATGGCGGCGTGCAGTCCTATCCGTCCCGCACCAAGGACGTGGACGACGTGGATTTCTCCACCGGCTCCGTCGGGCTGGGCGTGGCGATCACGTCCTTCGCATCGCTGGTGCAGGATTATGTCTCGGCAAAAGCATGGGGTGCCGACATTCCGCTTGGCCGCATGGTGGCGCTGGTCGGAGACGCCGAACTGGATGAGGGCAATGTCTACGAATGCCTGCAGGAGGGCTGGAAGCACGACCTTCGCAATACCTGGTGGATCATCGACTACAATCGACAGTCCCTTGACGGCATTGTCCGCGAAGGACTGTTCGGGCGGATCGAGAAGATCTTCGAGGCCTTTGGCTGGGACGTGGTGCGCCTCAAGTACGGCCACCTGCAGCAGGCCGCGTTTCGGGAACCGGGCGGGGAGAAGCTCCGTTCCTGGATCGACGCCTGTCCGAACCAGCTCTATGCCGCGCTGACATTCATGGGCGGGGCCGTCTGGCGTGAACGGCTGATGGATGCGCTGGGGGACCAGGGCGACGTCACCGCACTGATCAACCGGCGCAGCGATGCCGAACTGGCCGAACTGATGGAAAACCTCGGCGGCAACTGCGTGCAGACAATGGCGGACGCCTTCGACGCCATCGACCACGACCGGCCGGTCTGCTTCCTGGCCTATACGATCAAGGGCTGGGGCACGCCCATCGCGGGCCACAAGGACAATCACGGCGGCCTGATGAACAAGACCCAGATGGCCGCCTGGC
>CAJYBQ010000007.1 GCA_913064755.1 uncultured Alphaproteobacteria bacterium | reverse complement strand
AGTGGAAGCGGACGACCACAGAGAAATGGGCGGGACTGGGTGGGAAGCAGACCGCATTCGATGGCGTGAACAGGAACCACAAGGGCGGATGCACGCCAGTGTGGGAGGCGGGACGTCGGCCTCGCCGACGTCCCGAACCCGGCGCGCGGACCTGAAATGCCATGGAAGGACCCATCACCAGTTTGCCGCCGACGGCCGGTTTCGGACTGCGTCACCCGCATGTCCTCGAAGTCATAGACCGACCGCCCGCGATCGACTGGGTGGAAGTCCACACGGAGAACTACATGGTCGCCGGTGGCCCCCGGCTGCGCCAGCTCGATGCCATCCGCGAAAGGTTCGCGTTGAGTTTCCACGGGGTCGGCCTGTCACTCGGTTCCGTTGACGAACCGGACCCGGCGCACCTGGAACGCATCCGCAAGCTGGTCGACCGCTATCGCCCCGCCGCCCTGTCGGACCACATCGCCTGGGTTCGCGCACCCGCCGCCATGGACGGAAACCCGCTGGGCGGCGCCAGCCTGAACGACCTGTTGCCCCTGCCCTGCACGGAGGAAGCGGTGAATATCCTCGCCCGCAACATCGCGATCTTCCAGGACGCCACCGGATGCCGGGTAATGGTCGAGAATCCGTCGATGTATGCTGAGTTCGCCGGGGCGGAGATGGATCATGCCGACTTCGTGGCCGAGACCGTCACGCGCGCCGGCTGCGGCCTGTTGCTGGACGTCAACAATATCCATGTCAGCGCCCACAACCTTGGTTTCGACGCCGCGGACTACCTGGCACGCATGCCGTTCGACGCGGTTGGGGAAATCCACCTGGCCGGACATGCGGAGCGCCGGGATGGCACAGGCATGCTGTTGATCGATGATCACGGCAGCCGGGTGCGCGATGCCGTCTGGAATCTCTACGACCAGGCCATCCTGGCCACCGGCCCGGTCGCGACACTGGTCGAATGGGACACCGAGATTCCGACGCTGGACATCTTGCTGAGCGAGGTCGCCACGGCGCAAGGGCGCCTCGACGACCTGGCCGATGCACGGCGGGCCACGTCATGAACAGGAACGCGTCATGAGCAGCCTGGCCGACATCCAGGCCCGCTTTGCCGCCGGCGTGCTGTCCGGCAGCGAAAGCCCGCTGGCCGACCTGGCCGATGACGGGCGGCAGCGGGCGCGCTTCGAGGTCTATCGCAACAATACCCATGCCTCCATCCTGGAGGTACTGGCCGATGCATTCCCCACCGTGCAGACGCTGCTGGGTGAACGGCTGTTCACGCGCCTGGGCACGGCCTTCATCCGCAATGCCCCGTCGCGCAGCAACCACCTGCTGGATTACGGCGCGGACCTGGCGGGTTTCATTGCCGTCTCCGAACCGCTTGCCGACCGGCCATGGCTGGCCGATGTCGCGCGGCTGGACTGGGCCCGCAACGCGGCCTATGCGGCAGCCGACGCCGTGCCGGTCGACCCCGCGGTCCTGCAGGGACTGACGCCGGAGGCGCTGATGGAGCTGCGGCTCGCCCTGCTGCCCTCCGCCGCGGTGATCGCTTCCGACTGGCCGGTCCATGCAATCTGGATGAACGCGGCCGCCGTCGCGACGGATGGGGTGCAGCCTCGCCGCGAACAGGTCCTGGTCGCACGCCCCGGCATGCAGGTCGAGACCTTGCCGCTGCATGTTGCCGAACACGCCCTGCTGGCAACCCTGGACGCCGGTGGCAGCCTCGGGGAAGCCGCCCTCGCCGCACA
This sequence comes from uncultured Alphaproteobacteria bacterium, assembly GCA_913064755.1. Lineage (GTDB taxonomy): Bacteria > Pseudomonadota > Alphaproteobacteria > Minwuiales > Minwuiaceae > Minwuia. The sequence goes on along the minus strand of CAJYBQ010000007.1, from coordinate 20,685 downwards.
GGAAGCCGACCCGTCCTTCGACCTCATGACCAGCTTCGCCGGGCATCTGTCCGGTGGCCTGTTCACCGCCCGCGTTCCCTGACCCCACCAGCCCGCAACCGAGGGAGGCCCCACCATGGCCAATACCAATGACACGACACCCGGCACCGGCATTGCCGGGCTGATCGGAACCATCACCCGGCCGCTGGATGCCTTCGGCGGCCCCGCTGCCGTGCTGTTCCTGCGCATCGTGATCTTCCTGACGTTCTGGCGCGCCGGGCTGACCAAGATCGAGGACTGGGACAACACCCTGCTGCTGTTCGAGTATGAATACATGGTGCCGATCCTGCCGGTTGCCCTGGCCGCCCTGCTCGGCACCGCCTTCGAACTGGGTGCCTCCGTGCTGGTGCTGCTCGGCCTGTTCACCCGCCTGGCGGCCCTGCCCCTGCTGGCCATGTCGCTGGTGATCCAGTTCGTCCTGGGCGCACGTTCCCCCGCCTATGACAACTTCGAGCATTTCTTCTGGATGGCCATCCTCTGCTACCTGATCGCCCGCGGTGCCGGTGCCCTGTCCATCGATCACCTGCTGGCCCGGCGCTTCGGCCTGAAGTGAGGCCCCGGCGGAGACGCCCCGGCCCGTCGCGGGAACGCGGGAGACAGGATTGCGCCCGCCGGCAATCCGTCTACCCTGTGTCCCGGCGGCGGTCGCCGCGTGTTCCGGGGAGGGATCAGCCATGAAGTTCGGCCTGCGATACTGCAATACCGGTCCGTATGTTGACCCGGCACCGGCACTGGAACTCGTGCAGGCGGCGGAGGCAGCGGGTTTCGACAGCGCCTGGACGGTGGAGCATACGGTCGTCCCGGCGGGATACGGCTCCGCCTACCCCTATGCAACCGACGGCAAGATGGCGGGCGGGGTAGAGGATCTGCCCCTGCCCGACCCGCTGATCTGGATGAGCCATGTCGCCGCCCGTACCAGCCGCATCCGGCTGGCCACGGGCATCCTGATCCTGCCGCAGCACAGTCCCGTGCATGTGGCCAAGCAGGTCGCGACCCTGGATCACATGAGCGGCGGGCGCATCCTGCTGGGGGTCGGTGTCGGCTGGCTGGCGGAGGAATTCGCGGCGCTGGGACAACCGTTCGAGACGCGGGGGCCGCGCACGGATGAATGCATCGCCGCCCTGCGCGCACTCTGGGGCGAACAGCCCGCCAGTTTCCGGGGCGAGCATGTTTCCTTCGCGCCCATGTACTGCATGCCCCGCCCCGTGAACGGATCGGTCCCGATCATTGTCGGTGGCCACTCGAAGGCAGCGGCGCGGCGTGCCGGTCGGCTTGGTGACGGCTTCTTCCCGGCGCGGGACGCCCCGCAGGAACTGATCCAGCTCGCCCGCGATACCGCCGAACAGGGTGGACGCGACCCGGCCAAGCTGGAGATCACCGTCAGCATGCCCGTCGACCGGAGCCTGCTGGACGATTACGCGCGCATGGGCGTGGACCGCGTCCTCGTCCCGGTTTCCGACATGGCCGGCCTGGGAGTCGCCATCGCCAACCCGGACGAGGCGAAGGACTGGACGGAATTGATCGAACGATACGCGGACTGACGAACCCGGACCGGAGCAGCAGGCTCAGGCCAGGTCTTCGGCCAGCGATGCGATCTGCGCGGCGGTCAGCCCGGCCATGTGGTTGTAGTTCGGATGGCTGATCCGCACCTGCACCTCGGCAGTGCCGGCCTTCATGGCCTCGGCCTGCGCGTCGGACAGGCTGAAGATGAAGAAGTGCACCGATGATGCCTTGCCGTCCGCATTGGTGCGGTCGAGGTCATCGTCGGCTTCGCCCTTCACCGCGACACCATCGATGACGACGGCTACTTCGTGTTCGATCCCGCCCAGGCGCGACAGTTCCCGGTGGCGACGAACCGGGTCCTCGATCTGCAGCATCATGGTCGCGGTCAGGGTGCGCCCGGACGGCACCAGCGGCGCATAGGCCTCCAGTTCGTCCACCAGCTGCTCGGCGCCACCGCCCTCGACACGCAGCATCTCCTGCGTCTGCCACCACATGGTGAAATAGCTTTCGAAGAACAGCGACGCGAACGGGCCGACATCCACCCGGCGGTGCTGCTTGTGGACGCGCAGTTCGGCCTGCAGCGCGCTGCGCTCGGCATTGAAGCGCTCCGGCGGCAGGATATGCTCGGCCTTCAGGGACATGTGACGTTCGATCATTGGGATACTCGCTTGGTCTTGGTTGGGGAGAAACCTGGTCCTGTCGTCGACCCGGCGTCAGATCAGGCCGCAGGCCTTCGCGAACAGCTCGATGGGGTGACTGGCAACGGACGGTGGTGTCTTGAACGTGTCCGGGTTCTCGGCATGCAGCCGTTCCATACCCTGCAACATGTGAACCCCGGCCAGCGGGCATTCGGACGCGACATGCGCCTTGTCCTCGCGACCCGCCGTGCGGGCGGCGTTCTTGCCGACCTTCAGGGCGACCTCGAAATTGTCCTTCTTGATGCCCCAGCTGCCGCCATGGCCCGAACAGCGCTCGATGATCTTCAGGTCCATCTCGGGGATCAGCCGCAGCATCTCCGCCGCCTTCTGGCCCATGTTCTGCGCCCGCGCGTGGCAGGCCAGATGCAGGCTGACACCGCCCTTCAAGGGCTTCGGTTCCGCCACCAGGCCTTCGTTCCGGGCGATGTCGACGATGTATTCCGCAACGTCGCGGGTCACGCCGGCCAGAAGGGCGATATCCGGGTCATCGGGCAGCATCAGCGGCCATTCGAACTTCAGCATCAGGGCACAGGAAGGCACCAGGGCGATGACGTCGTGGCCATCCTCGATCCAGGGCTTCAGGGTCAGCGCCACGTTCTTCGCGCGCCGGGCCACGTCCTCCAGATCACCCTGTTCCAGCTGTGGCATGCCGCAGCATTCGGGGTAGACGACCTCGGTCTCGACGCCGTTCGCGGCCAGGATGGCCTGCGTCGCGGTGCCGATCGCGGGATTGTTGTAGTTCACGAAGCAGGTGGCATAGAGCACCGCCTTGCGCGCCGCCGCGGGGGCCTCCGCATTGCGGGCCGGCGGATGCACGGCATGGGCGGTGAAGCTCTTCGCGTGGAATTTCGGCAGGTCGGCATTGCGGTCCACGTCGGCAATGTCTTCCAGGATCGGGCGCGTGATCCGGTTGCCCCGGTCCGTTGCCCAGTTGGCGACGGGGGCGACCAGCCCGGCAAGCTTGCCGTTGCGGTCGGTCTTCGTCATCTGCTGGTCCCAGAACGGGGTCTTGCCCTGCTTGTGCTCCGTCGCCCGGTACCGCAGCATCAGGTGCGGGAAATCCAGCTGGAATTCATGCGGGGGCGTGTAGGGGCAGGTGGACATGAAGCACATGTCGCAGAGCGTGCAGGCATCGACCACCGGTTTGAAATCGGCGGAATCCACGGTGTCGAGTTCACCGGAATCGCTCTCGTCGATCAGGTCGAACAGGCGCGGGAAGCTGTCACACAGGTTGAAGCACAAACGACAGCCATGGCAGATGTCGAAGACCCGTCGCAGTTCCGCGTCGATTGCGTCCGTGTCGTAGAAGCTGTCACTTTTCCAGTCGAGCGGATGCCGCTCCGGTGCGCCAAGGCCACCTTCCATCTGTCATCTCCACCATGCTCGAGGGCCGTGCCTCGGAGAAATCCCGATCATGCAGCATCGAGGTCATGCAGCATTCGGGGGGCGACACCTGGCCGCCCCCGAACAACCTGACGGCCCCGGAACCCCGGGGCCACCATCCATCAGCCCAGGGAATCCAGGGCTTTCTGGAAACGGCCCGCATGGCTCTTTTCCGCCTTCGCCAGCGTTTCGAACCAGTCGGCGATCTCGTCGAAGCCTTCGTCGCGCGCGGTCTTGGCCATGCCCGGGTACATGTCGGTGTACTCGTGCGTTTCGCCCGCGATGGCGGCCTTCAGATTGGCTTCGGTGGAGCCGATCGGCTCACCCGTCGCCGGATCACCGACCTCTTCCAGGAACTTCAGGTGACCGTGCGCATGGCCGGTCTCGCCTTCAGCCGTGGAGCGGAAGACGCTGGAAACGTCGTTGTACCCTTCGACGTCGGCCTTCTGCGCGAAATAGAGATAACGGCGGTTTGCCTGTGATTCGCCTGCAAAGGCTTCCTTCAGGCTCTCTTCAGTCTTCGAACCCTTCAACGACATGACCTGTACTCCTCCTCCGAATTGACAATGCATGCGGCACCCATCACCGACACCGCATACCTGATTATGGGGTCTGGACGCGCAAGGTCAATAGTTTGGAATTATTCCAAAGACGGAATTTTCGCTACCCGGGCTGCCGACCGTCGAGAGAATGGCATCGACAGGTAGTCGTCGGGCAAAGGTCAGGACGCAGGGGCGCGGCCCGAATCGTCAGGCGTCACGCAACCGGATGATGACCTCGGCACGGTCGATGACCATGCCGTCGGGGGCCGCCGGCAGGGTGCCAAGCGGAATGCTCGCCCCCGGGATGTCCGTCAGCTTGCCGGTACCTTCGTGGTAGAAATGGTGGTGTTCGGACACGTTGGTATCGAAATAGGACCGGCCGGGGTCCACCACGACTTCGCGCACCATGCCCGCCTGGGTGAACTGGTGCAGGCAATTGTAGACGGTGGCCAGGGAGACGGTGACGCCTGCCTTCCGCACCTCGTCATACAGCATTTCCGCCGTGAGATGGCGCGGTCCCGCGGACAGCAACAGGTCGGCCAGCGCCACGCGCTGACGCGTCGGGCGCAGTCCTGCGGACCTGAGTTTGTCCGAAATGGTCTGTTCAGCCGGGGTGCTCATGCCGCCAATATAGGTACACCTTTGCCGCAGGAGAAGCCCCCGGCACGGCATCCACCGCATCGCACCCCGCGCAATCCCTTTCGCAGCGCGTGTTTGCAGCGCTGAATTGCGGGTTTTGTCCGACGTGCCATAACGCTATAGTCCGGCACGGAAATCAGCATGAAAGCCCGGCGGCGCAACGTGCCGACCAGTTGGGCAAACACAGCGGGGTCACGCCTTGACGGATCGGAAGACGAGCTTTTCCTACGAAGAATTGCTGCAATGCGGCCACGGTGAACTGTTTGGCCCGGGCAATGCGCGCCTGCCCCTGCCACCCATGCTGATGTTCGATCGCATCACCCGGATCAGTGACGAGGGCGGCACCTACGGCAAGGGCGAGATCATCGCCGAACTCGACGTCAATCCCGATCTCTGGTTCTTCAAGTGCCATTTCGAAACCGACCCGGTCATGCCCGGCTGCCTCGGCCTCGATGCCATGTGGCAGGCCGTGGGCTTCTATCTCGGCTGGCTCGGCCTGCCGGGCAAGGGCCGTGCGCTGGGTGTTGGTGAAGTGAAATTCGGCGGCCAGGTACTGGAAAGCGTGAAGATGGTTACCTATCATCTATCCATCAAGCGCACGATAGCGCGCCGGTTGGTGCTGGGCATCGCGGACGGCGTCGTGAAGGCCGACGGCGAGGAGATCTATACGGCCAAGGACATGCGTGTCGGCCTCTTCACCACCACCTGAAGAATCGAGGGTTATTCGTGAAACGAGTTGTTGTCACAGGGCTTGGCGTTGTCTCCTCCATCGGGAACAACGCGGATGAAGTCACCGAATCCCTTAAGGCCGCGCGCTCGGGTATCGAGTTTGCACCGGAATACGCCGAGATCGGCATGCGGAGCCAGATCCACGGCTCCATCAAGCTCGACCCCGCCGATCATATCGATCGCCGGGTGCTGCGTTTCATGGGTGGCGGCGCCGCCTACAACTACATAGCCCTGAAGCAGGCGATCCTCGACGCGGGGCTGGAGGATGACGACGTCTCCAACCCGCGCACCGGGCTGATCGCGGGATCCGGCGGGCCGTCCACGTCGAACCAGGTCCAGGCCGCCGACATCGCCCGCGAGAAGGGCGTCAAGCGCATGGGTCCCTACATGGTGCCGCGCTGCATGTCGTCGACCAATTCGGCCAATCTCTCGACGGCGATGAAGATCAAGGGGATGAGCTATTCCATCTCCTCGGCCTGCTCCACCAGCGCGCATTGCATCGGCAATGCCATGGAAAGCATCCAGATGGGCAAGCAGGACATCATGTTTGCCGGTGGTGGCGAGGAACTGCACTGGACCCTGTCGATGCTGTTCGACGCCATGGGTGCCATGTCCAGCAAGTTCAACGACCGCCCGACGGAAGCCAGCCGCGCCTATGACAAGGACCGCGACGGCTTCGTCATCTCGGGTGGCGGCGGTATCCTGGTGCTCGAGGAACTGGAGCATGCCAGGGCCCGTGGTGCCACGATCCACGCGGAGATCATCGGCTACGGCGCCACCTCCGACGGTGTCGACATGGTGGCCCCGTCCGGCGAGGGCGCCGAACGCTGCATGAACCTGGCGCGTTCCACGATCGGCGACACGAAGATCGACTACATCAACGCGCATGGCACCTCCACGCCGGTTGGCGACATGGTCGAACTGGATGCCATCCGCCGGTCCTTCGCCGACACCGACTACCTGCCTTACGTCAGCGCCACCAAGAGCCTGACCGGCCACAGCCAGGGCGCGGCCGGCGTGCAGGAAGCGATCTATTCGCTGTTGATGCTGCGTCACGATTTCCTCGCCAAGTCCGCGAACATCTTCAACCTGGACGAGGGCGCGGGCGACTATCCCCTGGTGCGGGAACGCATCGACAATGCCGGCCTGAACTGCGTCATGTCGAACAGCTTCGGGTTCGGTGGGACCAACGCCAGCCTGGTGTTCAAGCGGTTCGAGGGCTGACACATGGCTGACAAGCTGCTTCAGGGCCGCCGCGGCCTGATCATGGGCGTGGCGAACGACCATTCGATTGCCTGGGCCATTGCCAAGGCGGCACATGCCGCGGGCGCGGAACTGGGTTTCACCTACCAGGGCGACGCCTTTCTCAAGCGCGTCAAACCACTGGCCGAACAGGTCGATGGCGCCTTCCTGGAGAATTGCGACGTCGCCAGGCCGGGCGACCTGGAACGGGTCTTCGACAAGGTGGCGCAGACCTGGGGCAAGCTGGATTTCGTTCTGCACGCGGTGGCCTATTCCGACAAGAACGAGTTGAAGGGCCGCTACGTCGATACCACCGCCGCCAACTTCAGCAATACCATGGCCATCAGCTGTTATTCCTTCACGGAGACGGCGCGCCTGGCCGCGCCGCTGATGACGGATGGCGGCAGCCTGCTGACGCTGTCCTTCGCGGGGTCGGAACGCTGGATGCCCAGCTACAACGTCATGGGTGTGGCCAAGGCGGCGCTGGAGGCGAGCGTGCGGTACATTTCCGTCGATCTCGGCGCGAACAACATCCGCGCCAACGCCATCTCCGCCGGGCCGATGCGCACCGTTTCCGGGGCCGCGGTCGGCGATGCGCGCTACGTCTTCGGCTGGACCCGTGACCATGCCCCCCTGCAGCGCGCGATCACCCAGGAAGACGTCGGCGGTGCCGGGGTCTATTTCCTGTCCGACCTTTCGGCGGGTGTTACCGGCGAGGTCCATCACGTGGACAGCGGCTTCAACATCATGGGCATGGTCAATCCGCACCGGATAAACGACCCGGACTGACCCGCGACCGGGGCGGCTGGGCAAACCGGAGTGATCGACCCGGAATGATTGATATTGTCGCCACGTTCATCGTCTTCTTCGCCGTGATCGACCCGATCGGCACGGTGCCGGTCTTCATCGCCGTGACCACCGGCTATGACGCGGCAACCCGGCGACGTATCGCCCTGCTGGCGACGATCGTCGCCGCCGGGATACTGGTCTTCTTCATCGCGGCCGGGGAACTGATCCTCAACGCGCTCTCCATCCCGCTGTCGGCATTCCAGATCGCGGGCGGCATCGTGCTGTTCCTGTTCGCCCTGTCGATGATCTTCGGCGAAAGCAAGCCGGACGAGGAAGTCCGCATGGCGAGCGATCACAGCGAGACCGCGATCTTCCCGCTGGCGGTGCCGTCCATCGCCGGTCCCGGTGCCATGCTGGCGGCGGTGCTGCTGACGGAGAACATGCGGGTCAGCATCTGGGAACAGGTGCAGACCGCGGGCGTGATGCTGGCGGTGCTGCTGATCGTCTACGTCCTGATGCTGGCGGCGGGCGTGATCAACCGCGTCATCGGCAAGGGCGGTGCCAGCGTTGTCAGCCGCGTCATGGGGCTGATCCTTTCCGCCGTTGCCGTGTCCAACACGCTCGAGGGATTGAAATCCTACGGCTCGCTCTGGGGTCCCTGAGCCGCACCCGACGGAGCGTTCCTCAGCCTATCCGACGACGTCCGGAGCCATCGAGAGCCAGTCGGTCGCCTGCTCGTAGCAGCGGGCGAACCGCAGCAGTTCGCGCTCGCCACGTGGCCGGCCGATGACCTGGATACCCATGGGGCGCCCTGCCAGGTCGAAGCCGACCGGCAGGTTGATGGCCGGACACCCGTTCATCGATGCCGGAATGACGATCTCCATCCAGCGGTGATAGGTGTCCATGCTGCGGCCCCGGATCTGCTTCGGCCAGTCCAGTTCGGCATCGAAGGGGAAGACCTGTGCGGTCGGCATGGCAATGAAGTCCACGTCTTCGAACAGGCGGGCACTGCACTGGAACCAGTCGCTGCGGGTCACGCTGGCTTCATGCACCTGCATCGCGGACAGGGCCAGGCCATGCTCGATCTCCCAGACCAGCTCCGGTTTCAGCAGGTCGCGCGTCGCGGGGTCTGCATGGTAGGCGGCGTAATTGCCCGAGACCGACCAGTGACGCAGGGCCACCCAGGATGACCAGATCCGTTCCGGCGCGAAGTCCGGGACCAGCGGTTCGACAATCGCGCCCATCGACTCCATCTCGGCCAGGGCCGCGTTGCAGAGGTCCAGGATGCCGTCTTCCAGCGCGTAATAGCCGTTCCAGTCGCCGATCCAGCCAATGCGCTGCCCGGTTGCGTCACCGTCCAGGGTGGCCGCGAACGGACTGGCCGGGGCCTCGAGCGACAGCGGGGCCACCGGGTCATGTCCGGCCTGGATGTCCAGCAGGTGCGCCAGGTCGCGCACGCTGCGGGCCATCGGGCCATCGGTCGCCAGCTGATGCACGAAGGTCTCCGGTTTCGGCCCGTTCGGCACCCGCCCGAAAGAGGGCCGCAGGCCCAGGACATTGGCATAGGCACCGGGATTGCGCAGCGACCCCATCATGTCACTGCCATCCGCCACCGGCTGCATGCCGAGCGCGATGGAAACGGCGGCACCGCCGCTGGACCCGCCCGCCGACAGGGCCGGGTTCCAGGCGTTGCGGGTGATCCCGTGCACCGGGTTGTAGGTGTGGGAGCCGAGGCCGAGTTCCGGCGTGTTGGTCTTCCCCATCACGATGGCTCCGGCCGCGCGCATCCGCGCCACCATCAGGCAATCCGCATCCGGCACGTTGTCGGCGAACAGGGGGGAACCGAAGGTCGTGCGGATCCCGGCCGTGGCGGCGAGATCCTTCACGGCAAGCGGGAACCCGTGCATCCAGCCCCGGTACCGGCCTGCGGCAAGTTCCCGGTCCGCCGTCCGCGCGTCGGCCAGCAGGTCGTCGCGATCCCTGAGTGACACGACGGCATTGTAGGTCGGGTTCAGGCGGTCGATGCGGGCCAGGCAGGCGGTCATGACCTCGACGCAGGAAACCTCCCGCGCGGCGATCATCCGCGAAAGCTCCGTCGCGTCGGTCTTCAGAAAGCCCGCCTCGGCATCGGCAGTTGCGGTCATTCCCTTCCCCCGTTTCCAGTAGCACCCTTCGGTTCGCTGTAGAGCGTCGCATGCGTGTCCCGCAGGACGTTCTTCTGCACCTTGCCCATGACATTGCGCGGCAGTTCATCGGCGAACAGCACCCGTTTCGGCTGCTTGTAGCGGGCCAGGCCGGGGGAGATCGCGGCAATGATCGCGGCCTCGTCGGCGGACGCACCGGGCTGGCGGACAACGATGGCCGTGACCGCTTCGCCGAAGTCGGGGTGCGGCAGACCGACAACGGCGGATTCCAGCACGCCGGGCACGTCGTCGATCAGCAGCTCGATCTCCTTCGGATAGACATTGTAGCCGCCGCTGATCACCAGGTCCTTGTCGCGCCCGACGATGCTCACGTAACCGTCGTCGTCGATCAGGCCCAGGTCGCCGGTGACGAAGTAGCCATCATCGGTGAATTCCGTCGCGGTCTTCTCCGGCATGCGCCAGTAGCCCTTGAAGACATTGGGGCCCTTGACCTCGATGGCGCCGGTCGCGCCCCGGGGCTGCACCGCGCCGGATTCCCGGTCCGTGATGCGGACCTGCACGTCGCGCAGCGCGAAACCGACCGTGCCCGCGCGCCGTTCCCCGTCCAGCGGGTTCGACGTGATCATGCCGGTTTCGGTCATGCCGTAGCGCTCCAGGATCGCGTGACCGGTCATGGTGCGGAAGGCCACGTGGACCTCTGCCAGCAGCGGCGCGGAGCCGGAGATGAACAGGCGCATCCGCGCCACCGTCGTCTCGTTCAGGTTCGGGGACTGGATCAGGCGGGTGTAGAACGTCGGCACCCCCATCAGGACCGTGGCGTCGGGAAACAGCCCGATGACGGTCTCGGCGTCGAACTTCTCCAGGAAGATCATCGTCGCCCCGGCGGCCAGGCTCATGTTCCCGGCCACGAACAGCCCGTGGGTGTGGAAGATCGGCAGGGCATGGATCAGCCGGTCGTCCCCGGTGAACTGCCAGGCATCCAGCAGCGCCGCGCAATTGCTGGCCAGGTTGCCATGCGTCAGCATCGCGCCCTTGGGTCGCCCCGTCGTGCCGGAGGTATAGAGGATGGCGGCAAGGTCATCGGCATCGACGGCGACGGATGCTTCCAGCGCGGGCAGGTCCGCCGCGGCATCCAGCATGGTGCCGTCCGACCGGGTGCCCAGGCTTTCCACCGTCGCGGTGGCGGGCAAGCGGGCGCGCAACTGTTCCAGATCGCCGGGCGGGCAGACGAACAGCCGGGGCTCGGCATCCTGCACGAAATAGTCGACCTCGCTGTCGGTATAGCCCGTGTTGAGCGGCAGGAAGACCGCGCCCACCTGCAGGCAGGCGAGATAGAGCAACAGGGCCTCGACACTCTTGTCGACCTGCGCGGCGACACGATCGCCCTTCACCACCCCACGCGCCCGAAGCACCGCGGCCAGGCGCCCGACCTGGTTCAGCGCCGCGCCGAAGGTGACGGTGTCCCGCCCCGGACGCTCCGCCAGGTTCTTGTCGGGCGCGGCCAGTGCCCTGGCGCGGAAGGCATCGTGAATGGTCTCGAACGAGGTCATGCTGGTCTCCATGCAAGCAGTCTGCATCATTGTTCGGTCAGATCGCCCTGACCAGTCGCTTATTGCATATCAGACACCCCGCACGCGCCAGCGACGGACAAGGTCGAAGGCATGTCATCGCCTGCCGTGATCGGTACGTGGGGTCGATACCGTCCGTACCACCAACCGCGCCGGGAAAGCCTCGGACCCCAAACCACCCCTGGAAATCAGGTCATCATGATCCGGCAAGACACCCTCAACGTGCCATGTGATTGTCACTCGCCGGAAAGCGATGAGCCATTGAAGCACTTCTGAAATACCATGGAATTCTGCACAAGTAAGAAAGGTGAAATCAGATCGTCATGTTTCACGGCGCAGAATATCTCTTCGGAACTGAATTCATCCCATATGGTTCCCGTCACTGGCTGCATGAAGATACTTTTCTTCCTTGTTTCGCGAAGATGGAGCCTGATGCCGAAATCCTTGGCAGACCCTGCTTCCAGTTCATCGATCATGCGCGAGAGGAAAACGAGATAGAGCTCACGCCTTTCTCTCACCAACCAGATGTGAAATTCGGAATCCAGCATGTTCAGTGCAGTATCGAGGCTCTTCAATGCATTCGAATATTGTATTATGTCAAATTGATACAGAACATCGTCTATTTGACGAAAAAATTGCCTCCGGTGAATTTTTTCCAGCAGTGTTTTTCTATCCAGACCGTCTTCAGCTGGTTTCGTTCGAGAAACGGCTTCACGATAATTCGAAATTCGTAGCAAGACGAGTTGCAGACCCGGATCGCAGGCGATGCCGTCCGTCCTGCCGGCGTCGTAAAATTCGCTGGCCGTCACACATCGGGAGGTGGCGCCGTATTCTCGACCACCTGCGATCGAACAATACGGGGCCAGAAGACAAACCAGAATGCAAGCCAGCAGAACCTGTGATCGAAGCAATTTCATCATGTGAAGATCGGCATTCCTGCCTGTTCGCGCCCGACAAGACCTGTTCGCCCAGGGGGCCTGGTCCAGACTGCTCGCAAGACCCGCCATGCCATGTCGCGGTTGTCCTGGCTGGTTCCCTTCGATCGCTGCCATGATCCCATGGCCGTCATTCACGAGAAACGGGGCCCTGGTCGATACACCTCTGGACAACGGGAGAGTCCCTTACGAATTCGAAATCTTGGTAAAGGTAATCATGCTTCACGATGCAGAATAATACTTCATCATCATGAAATTCCCAGGCAATAACGGGATCTGGCTGCATGAAGTGCAGCTTTTGCCGTATCAGGCCGAGCTTGAAATTATTTATCTTGTCCGATTTGAATTTTGCCTCAATTTTTCTCAAGACCACGCCAGAAAACAAGAGATATACATCGCGCCTGTCCTTGCTCTTCCAGTTACTGGATTCGCTATCCAGTGCATTCAAGGCATTGTCCACATTGAAAAGCGCAGTCGTAAACCTTTCCGAATGAATATTCAAAAATACTTCATCGACATAGATGAACAAGGTCCCAACCCTACCGAGGCGGTCAAGCAGGAAATCCCTGTCAAATACCCACTTCTCACCGTTGACCAGATGAAACCCCTCTCTGTATTCCGCCAATCTGAGAAAGATCAATTCCATCGCCAAATGACAGGCGCGATTGTCGATTCTGCCTGTTTCGTAGAACTCTTCTACTGAAATGCAGTCCGCATCTCTTTCGTACAATCGCCGTTCGGCATTTGAAGCCGCTGAAAAACACATCGGCAAGATGATGCAAAGCATTTTCAAATATGTCATTCGGTCGTACCGCATTCTCGACTCCTTGGATATCGACAGGGCTTCGTGCAACCGCAGATGATCACCAAGATCGCGCGCGTTGACCTTCTCACAGGCCAATATCGTCTGCCAGTGGGCAAGGCCCCCACTCAAACGGACAGGTCGAACGCCTGCCTGGACAATTCGGTGATGCGGGCCCAGTCACCGGCCGTGACCGCATCCTTCGGGGCGACCCAGGAGCCGCCGACGCAGACGACGTTGGGCAGGGCCAGGTAATCGGGAGCGTTGCCGGCGGACAGGCCCCCCGTGGGGCAGAAGCACAGGTCCTGCAGCGGGCTGTTCCAGGCTTTCAGGACCGAGACGCCGCCATTGGCTTCGGCGGGGAAGAACTTGAGGATGTGCAGGCCGCGTTCCGCCGCCGTCATGGCCTCGGTCGGGGTGGCGACGCCGGGCAGCATCGGCAGGCCGGCGTCCGCTGCGGTGTCCAGCACTGCCGCGCTCAGTCCCGGGGAGACCCCGAACCGTGCCCCGGCGGCGACGGCCGCGTCCACATCGGCGGCGCTGCGCAGGGTGCCGACGCCGACCACGGCGTCCGGTACCGCGTCACCGATGGCCCGGATCGCATCCAGCGCCACGGGCGTGCGCAGTGTCACCTCCAGCGCGCGCAGGCCCCCGGCGACCAGTGCCCGCGCCAGCGGGACCGCCGTCGACAGGTCATCGATGATCAGCACCGGGATGACGGGTGCCAGGCCGCAGATCCGCTCGATTGTCATGCGGGTCATTGCGAAAGCTCCCTCAGGGCCGCGACCAGCCCGGCGGTGGAGGCATCGAGGCCGGCCCGGTCACCTCTGGCCCCGTCATCGCTCGCCCCGTCATCGCTGGTCCCGTCACCGCTGGCCCCGTCACCCCGCAGGGCCGGCACAAGTTCGGCGGCGCGTTCCTTGCCCAGTTCGACGCCCCGCTGGTCGACGCTGTCGATGTCCCAGATGACGCCCTGGACGAAGACCTTGTGTTCATAGAGCGCGATCAGGCGGCCCAGCGTGAAGGGGTCGAGCCTGCGTTGCAGGATCGTTGTCGAAGGGCGGTCGCCGGGGAACGTGCGGTGCGCCGCCAGCCGGTCGATGTCCCCGGTGTCGGCACCCTGTTCCGCCATGCGGGCGCGGACCTCCGCCTCCGTCCGGCCGAGGGCCAGGGCCTGGGACTGCGCCAGGCAACTGGCCAGCAACGCGGCCTGGTGATCACCGCCGGTCTCGTCGTCGGCACCGTCCCGCGAAACCGCGTTGGCGATGAAGTCCACGGGGACGACATCCGTCCCCTGGTGCAGCAGCTGGAAGAAGGAATGCTGGGCGTTGGTACCCGCCTCGCCCCAGATCACCGGGCCGGTGGCGTGGGCGACCGGTGCCCCGCCCCGGTGGGTGCGCTTGCCGTTGCTTTCCATGTCGAGCTGCTGGACATAGGCCGGGAACCGCGCCAGCCGCTGGTCATAGGGAACCAGCGCGACCATCGGCCAGCCCATGGCATTGCGCCGCCAGATGCCGACCAGCGCCAGCACCACCGGCAGGTTCCGCGCCAGCGGTGCCGCGCGAAAATGCCGGTCCATGCTCGCCGCGCCGTCAAGGAAGGCCCGGAAGGCGGCGGCACCGATGCCCATGGCGACCGGCAGGCCGATCGACGACCAGACCGAATAGCGCCCGCCAACCCAGTCCCAGAACCCGAAAACCCGGCTGTCGTCGATGCCGAAGGCCGCCGCGCCCGCGACATTGCTGGAGACGGCGGCCATGTGGCGGCCCGCATCATCGCCGACGGCACGGCGCAGCCAGGCCCGGGCGGCGCGCGCGTTCATCATGGTTTCCAGCGTGGTGAAGGTCTTCGACGCCACGATCACCAGCGTCCGGGCGGGGTCGAGATCGCGGGTCACATCGGCCAGGTGCGCCCGGTCCACATTCGACACGAAATGCAGCCTTGGCCCGTCCCGGTCCGGTTCCAGCGCGCGGGCGACCATGGCGGGGCCGAGGTCCGATCCGCCGATGCCGATGTTGACGATGTCGGTGAAGGGTCCGGCCTGCGCGGCATGGCGCCCGCTGCGAACCGCCTCGGCAAAGGCCAGCATGCGGGCGCGCGTGCCGTCCACGTCATCCCCCGCCGGCGCAGCCGCGCCACCCCGCAGCGCCATGTGCAGCACCGCGCGGTCTTCCGTCAGGTTCCAGTGCGCGCCGGCGACCATGGCATCGCGGGCTTCCTCCACACCCGCATCGCGGGCCAGCGCCCGCAGGGCAGCCATGGCCTGCGCGTCCAGCTTTTCCTTGGAGAAATCGATCAGCAGGTCGTCGAGCCTCAGCGAAAGCCGCGCAAAGCGGTCCGGGTCAGCGGCAAACAGGGTGCGGAGATCGGTCGCCCGCAAGCGCGCCGCATGGGGCTCCAGCCTTTCCGCCAGGTCGATCATCGCGTTGCCCCGCCGAAGAAGATGCTGGCGCCTTCGCTGGCCGGGCCGACGGCCGCGCGAAACGGTTGGAACAGTTCCCGCCCGATGCCGGTCTCGTTCGCCGACAGGTCGGCCTCGACGCAGGCCCGTCCCGCCAGCACCGCCGTCGTGGTCAGCGTGCCGGCCTCGGCATCCAGGCGAACGATGTCGCCATCGACCAGTTGCGCAATCGGCCCGCCGGACTTCGCCTCCGGCGTCACGTGGATGGCCGCCGGAATCCTGCCCGACGCGCCGGACATGCGCCCGTCCGTCACCAGCGCGATCTTCTGGCCGCGCGCCTGCATCAGGCTGAGGATCGGCGTCAGGGCGTGCAGTTCGGGCATGCCGTTCGCCTGCGGCCCCTGGAAGCGGAGGACGCAGACGACATCCCCGTCCAGTTCGCCCGCGTCGAACGCGGCCTTCACCGCGTCCTGCGAATGGAAGATCCGGGCCGGGGCCTCGATGACCCTGTGTTCCGGCTTCACCGCCGAGGTCTTGATCACCGCCGTGCCCAGGTTGCCCGACAGCAGCTTCAGCCCGCCGGTCGCCTGGAACGGGGTATCGACGCGGCGCAGGATGCTGTCGTCGATGGCGTCGCGCGCGCCTTCCTGCCAGGTCAGCTTTCCGTCGATGAACCTCGGTTCCCGCGTGTAGCGGTGCAGACCGTCGCCCGCCACCGTGCGCACGTCATCCTGCATCAGGCCCGCCGCCAGCAGTTCACCGATGACATATTGCAGCCCGCCCGCCGCGTGGAAGTGGTTCACGTCGCGCAGGCCGTTGGGATAGACCCTGGCAATCAGCGGCGTCACGTCCGACAGGTCGGCGAAGTCCTGCCAGGTCAGGATGATGCCCGCCGCCCGCGCCATCGCGATCAGGTGGATGGCCAGGTTGGTGGACCCGCCCGTGGCATGCAGGCCGACGATGCCGTTGACGAAGGCCCGTTCGCTCAGGATCTCGCAGGTCGGGGTGTAATCGTCCCCCTGCGCCGTCAGGGTCAGCACCCGGCGCGCGCCTTCCGCCGTCAGGGCATCGCGGATCGCCTGGCCGGGATTGGCAAAGCTGGCCCCGGGCAGATGCAGGCCCATGACCTCCATCAGCATCTGGTTGGTGTTCGCGGTCCCGTAGAAGGTGCAGATGCCCGGCCCGTGATAGCTCTCCATCTCCGCCGCCAGCAGGGCATCGCGGTCGATCTCCCCCGCCGCGAAACGCTGCCGGGTCTCGGCCTTGCGGTCGTTCGACAGGCCCGACGTCATCGGCCCCGCGGGCAGGAAGATCGCCGGGACATGCCCGAAGGCGGCAGCCGCGATCACCAGTCCGGGGGCGATCTTGTCACACATGCCGAGGAACACGGCGGCATCGAAGCAGTTGTGCGACAGCGCCACGCTGGCCGACAGGGCAATGACATCGCGCGAGAACAGCGACAGTTCCATCCCGGGCTCGCCCTGGGTGACACCGTCGCACATGGCCGGAACCCCGCCCGCCACCTGCGCCGTCGCGCCCGCGTCCGCCGCCGCCTGCTTGATCAGCGCGGGAAAGCGCTCGAACGGCTGATGCGCCGACAGCATGTCGTTGTAGGCGGTGACGATGCCCAGGTTGGGGGCGCGGCCACCGGTCATGGCCTGCTTGACCGCGGCGGGCATGGCGGCGGTGGCATGGGCCAGGTTGGAACAGCCCAGGTGCGCGCGGGCGACGCCGTGATCGCGGGCGCGGCCCATGCGGTCCATGTAGTCGGCGCGGGACACGCGGCTGCGGTCGATGATCCGCCGGGTCACGTCGCGTACCGTTGAATGGGTCATGTCACTCTCCCTCCGGCCCCCGGGACCGGCGATGTTTCAGGCAGCGTAGAACACGCGCGGCGCCCGTGCCGCGTCGACGATCACGCGGATGGGCGCGGACAGCCGATCGGTCGTCTGCATGGCCTGGTCCAGCGCCCGCCGCTTCGCCGCCCCACGGATCAGCAGGTAGGTATGCGCCGCCGACAGCAGCGCCCGCGCGGTCAAGGTCACGCGTTCCTCCTGCGCCCCTGGCGGCGAGACCCGGGCAACTAGCTGTGCGCAGGCCGGGTCCAGCACCCGGTCCAGCCCGGGCGTGCCGGGGAACAGCGACGCGGTATGCATGTCGTCGCCCATGCCCAGCACGCAGACATGCAGCGGCAGCAGCTTCTCCCGGAACGCCTGTTCGGCGTCGGTCACGGACAGGTCCGCGCCATGCAGCGGCACGAACCGCGCCTGCCCTGCCGCACCCTGCAACAGGTGGCGGCGGACGAGTCCCTGGTTGGAGCGTGGATCGTCCACCGGCACGCAGCGCTCATCCGTCAGGGTCACCGTGACCCTGGACCAGTCGAGCGCCTCTCCGGCCAGCGCGGCCAGGAAAGGTGCCGGGGTGCTGCCGCCGGGGACGGCGATGCTGGCGCGGCGGCCGGACGCGATCGCGGCACGCAGGTCACCGGCGACGCGGGCGGCCAGTGCCGGGCCGAGGTCGGCAGGCGCGCATTCCACCATGTCCGGGCCGTCCCCCGTCACGTAGCCGTCCCCCGTCACGTGGCCATCTGCCGTCACGTGGCAATCTCCCGCCAGCGGCGCCCGTCGCGGTGCATCAGCATCAGCGCATCCTCGGGGCCGGACGACCCTGCATCATAGGGATGCGGTGCCTCCTGCCCCTGCCAGCCCCCGATCACCCGGTCCGACCAGCGCCAGGCGGCCTCCACCTCGTCACCGCGCATGAACAGGGTCTGGTCGCCGCGGATGACATCCATCACCAGCCGCTCGTAGGCGTCCGGCATCCGGTGCACCGGGCGCTTCAGCCCGCTGGAGAAGCTCATGTCCAGCTGGGTGTCGGTCAGGCGCATGCCCCCCGGCCCCGGGTCCTTGATCGTCACCGACAGGGTGATCCCCTCGTCGGGTTGCAGGCGGATGGCGAGCACGTTGGAATGCAGGTGGCTGTGGTCGCCCTGGAAGATCGAATGGGGGACCTTGCGGAAGTGGACGACGATTTCCGACAGGCGGTTGCGCAGGCGCTTGCCGGTCCGCAGGTAGAACGGCACCCCGGCCCAGCGCCAGTTCGACACCCCCAGCTTCAGGGCGATGAAGCTCTCGGTATGGCTGTCGGGGTTCTGCGCGTCCTGCCGATAGGACCCGCTCTCGCCGTTCGCGCGATACTGCCCGCGTACGACCTGCGCCGGGTCGACCAGCGGTTCCAGCGCCTTCAGCACCTTCAGCTTCTCGTCGCGCACCGCGTCCGGTTCGAACTGTGCCGGCGGTTCCATGGCGGTCAGGCAGACAAGCTGCAGCAGGTGGTTCTGCACCATGTCCCGCATGGCACCGATGGTGTCGTAATAGGGTCCACGCCCCGCGATGCCGACATTCTCCGCCACCGTGATCTGCACGTGATCGATGTATTGCGCGTTCCACAGGGGCTCGAACAGGGTATTGGCGAACCGCAGCGCCATCAGGTTCTGGACCGTTTCCTTGCCCAGGTAATGGTCGATCCGGTAGATCTGCGTCTCGGAAAAGCACTTGCCCAGCTGTCGGTTCAGCGCCTGCGCCGATTCCAGGTCGTGGCCGAGGGGTTTCTCCACAACGATCCGGACATTGCCCTCCGCCAGCCCGGCCTTCCTGATGCCCAGCGCGATCGACCCGAAGAACCGGGGAGCGACGGACATGTAGAACGCGTGCACGCGGTTCTCGTCCCGGCCCAGCGCCTCGCGCAGGGCGTCCCAGCCTTCGTCGCCGGTGACGTCCAGCCGCACGAAGTCCACGCAGTCCAGGAAACGCCGACGCAGGTCATCGGTCAGGTCGGCGGCGGCGACGTGGGTCTCCAGCGCCTTCGACGCCATGGCGCGGAATTCCTCGCGCCCGATGGCCGTGCGCGCGACGCCGATGATCCGTGCCGTGTCCGGCATCTGGCCATCCGCCAGCCGGTGATACAGCGCCGGGATCAGCTTCCGCTGCGCCAGGTCACCCGTTGCACCGAACACCACCAGATCAAAGGGCTCAACCGGTACGACCTGTGAAACCATCAGACACCATCTCCCTGTCCCAAGCACTGGAGGCTAGCACGGGAGCCACGGCGGACGGAGCGGTCAGGCGTCGCAGGACGGACGAGGCGGCTGACCCTGCCCGACCTTGCTTCCAGGAGAAGGTCACGCGGCAGCAGACAGTCCTTCCCGTGTGACCGCTGGCTCGACTATCCTTCCGGTTGTGGATGGGGAGCGGGCAGATGGCAATACGGATCGAACCGGCCAGGGCGAAGACGGACTGCATAGGCGTCGCGAAGGATGTTGTCAGCGCGGCAGGCTATCTTGCTGTCAATAAACCGGAAGGCGCGCTGCGGCACCTGCTGGATGCCCTGGTAAGGCTGCGGCCACAAAAGGGAACTTCGTCGAATGCCCGCGCGTGGTTCCTGTGGCAGGAGGCACTGGCCGGCACAATCGTGCAGGTCCTGCCCGGCGATCCATGGAACATGGGCCGGCAACAACTGGCGCAAATGACGACGGACCTGCTCTGGGCGTCGGCCGAGCGGATGAAGACGTCCCCCATCATGCTCTATCGCCATCATCTGGAACGGCCCGCGAGTTTCCTGCCATTCAAGGCGGCCCGACGCGATATTGTGCTGGCGGTCTGCAGCGGCCCGAAGGCCGATCAGGCGAAGGAACTCGAAACCAGCCTGATCGAGGCATTCAAGCAGGCATTCGCAGCGGCAACGCAGGCTGACCCGAACTATTTCGCGGGCCTGATCGACGAACCAACCTCGGAGCAGGCAGAGCGCGAACGACAGTGGGACGAACATCGCGACAGCATCGGGCACCAGATACTGGTGGAGCCGGTCTTCGGGCAGGACAGGGTCACGCTGCGCGACCTCTACGTCCCGCCGCGCTGCATCTTCTCGGAGACGAGGAAGGACGGGAAGACGCCGGACGACACGGACGATGGACCAGGGATACGGGACGGGCACGCAGCGCGGGGCCTGCTGGCGCGCGTGCAGGACCTGCGGGAGACGGTGCTGCACTGGTGGCACGGCAGTGACAGGACGGACAGCATCCGGTTGTGCGCGGGGGCGCCCGGCCGCCGCAAGCCCAGCTTTGACAGGATGCCGGCGGGGTAACTGGGCGCCGAACCGGGACAGCGGGTTGTGTGCAGCGCGTCGGCTGGTCTGGAGCAGGCAGGTTAAGGGCGTGTGGGCATCCCGCCGTAGCTCCGCGGTTCGCAATGGTGGGCGGCTGGGCCCGCGGCG